>JANLQT010000085.1:0-4549 GCA_031368035.1 Rhodobacterales bacterium
AGAAGGTGAAGGCCGGCGAAGTGATGTCGCTGGGCGATCTGGCGGTGATCGACTGGTTCGTCAAAGGCGTCGAAAGCGCCGCGTAACCCGTAGGATGGGTGATGCACCCATCTTTGCTTGAAACAGGAAGGCCCGCCCCACCCGGCGGGCCTTTTGCTTTTGCCTTGGCCGCCGCCGCGTCCCGGTGCCGCAGCATGATCCAGATCAAAGATATTCGGTTCCTTGAATGTATATTGGACCGAAGAACGATCAGGGAGGATTGTGATGGCGCATGTCGTTGTACTGGGGGCCGGGCTTGGCGGGTCGATCATGGCGTACGAGTTGCGCGAGCAGCTGAGGCCGGAAGACACGATCACGGTGGTCACCAAGGACCCGAACTACCATTTCGTGGCGTCGAACCCTTGGGTCGCCGTCGGCTGGCGCGCGCGCAAGGATGTGTCCATTGATCTGGCTCCGGTGATGAAGAAGAAGGGCATCGCCTTTCGCCCGGTCGCGGCGGAAAAGCTGATCCCGGCGGAAAACCGCATCGCGCTGGTCGATGGCACCTCGGTTTCCTACGATTACCTCGTGATCGCCACCGGGCCGGATCTGGCCTTTGACGAGGTCGAGGGGCTGGGGCCGGACGGGTTCACCCAGTCGATCTGCCACATCGACCATGCCGAAAAGGCGCTGGAGGCGTTCGAGGCGCTGAAGGCCAATCCCGGCCCGGTGATCATTGGCGCGGCGCAGGGGGCGTCGTGCTATGGCCCGGCCTATGAGTTCTGCTTCATTCTGGAAACCGCTCTGCGGCAGGCGAAGTTGCGCGACAAGGTGCCGATGACCTTCATCACGTCAGAGCCTTACATCGGCCATCTGGGGCTGGACGGGGTTGGGGATACCAAGGGCCTGCTGGAAAGCGAATTGCGGAGCAAGACGATCAAATGGATGACCTCGACACGGGTGAAGAAGGTCGAGGCGGGCAAGATGACGGTGGAAGAGATCGCCGATGACGGGACGGTCAAGGCGACCAAAGAGCTGCCGTTTGCCTATTCGATGATCCTGCCGGCGTTCCGGGGCATCAAGCCGGTGTCGGGGATCGAGGGGCTGAGCAACCCGCGCGGGTTTACCTTGGTGGACCAGCATCAGCGCAATCCGAAATATCCCAACATCTTTGCGGTCGGGGTCTGCGTGGCGATCCCGCCCCTGGCGCCGACGCCAGTGGCTTGCGGCGTGCCCAAGACCGGGTTCATGATCGAAAGCATGGTGTCCGCGACGGCGCTGAACATCGGCGCTTTAGTGCGGGGGCGCGAGCCCGATCAGGTCGGGACGTGGAACGCGGTGTGTCTGGCCGATTTCGGCGACAGAGGTGTGGCGTTTGTCGCCCAGCCGCAGATCCCGCCGCGCAATGTCAACTGGTCGTCCAGTGGCAAATGGGTGCATCTGGCGAAGATCGGGTTCGAGAAATACTTCATCGGCAAGATCAGGAAGGGGCAAAGCGAGCCGTTCTATGAGGCGTTGGCGCTGAAGGCGCTGGGGATCGACAAGCTGAAAGAAGTGCGGAAGGGGTAGGATGGGTGATTGACCCATCATTTTCGTGGTGCGGGCAGTTGATGGGGAAATCCCCCATCCTACCGGACAGCTTGCGCAAGGTGGCCGCCGACAAGCGTCGCGATGGCACCGGTGACCGGGATGGCGGCGGCATACCACAGGGGGCCAAGGCCGGGCGTGGCAAACCAGGCCGCCACGCCCGCCAGTCCGGCCAGAAAGCCGATGCCCGCCAGAATCCGCACGTCGCGCTGATCGGTGCGGGCGGAGAGAAGCCCGGTCAAGGCGCCGCCCAGCACGGTGAACACCGTCCGGTACAGCGTGGCGAGACCGAACAGGCCATCGCTCATCCCGGCGGGGTCGGCAGGAAAGACGCCAAGCCCGTGCATCGCGGCATCGGCGCCGATGGACAGAACCGCGATGGTGACAAAGCCCGCGACAATGGCCAGAACGCTGCGCAGCATCACAGCACCTCGCCCAGGCTGCGGTCCGCCAGCAAGGTGGCGAGTTTGCCCAGTTCCATCTCCCAGCCCATGCGCGCCCGCTCGGTCCATTCGGCGTCGTGCATCGCATCGAAGGTCAGGCGCAGGGTGACGGTGTCCCCCTCGGGCAGGAACTCCACCACCATCCGCGTCTCGTAAGCCGCGCGGCCCGGTACGAAATCCACCAGATGGCGGTAGGCCAGCCGAGACATCGGCTCGACCGCGTCATAACTCGCCTGCGCCGGGGTAGCGACCGGCATGCCGTTCTTGTGCATGAAGGCCACCATCTCGGGCGCCATGGCGGTCATGGTATAGCGCAAAGCCCCGCCGGCGCGCAGGTCCATGGCTTGCACGGTCACGGCAAAACCGGGCGGGCCCCACCAGGATTCCAGCCCCTCGGGCGTCGTCCACAAGGCCCAAAGGTCTGCGGCCTTCGCGCGGTAGCGGCGCTCGATCACGATCATTTCCGGTGTGGGCCTCTCAGTCATCCTGTCCCTCCAACTGCCGCGCCGTCAGCGCCCCGGCGAACCGGTCCAGCCGGGCTGACCACAGCGCGTGGAACCCGGTGAGCCAATCTTCCAGCCCCAGAAACGGCTCCGGCCGCAGCGCATACAGCCGCCGTTGCCCGTCTGCCCGGACCGAGACCACCCCGGCCTGATGCAGGATCCGCAAGTGCCGCGAGACGCCCGACTGGGCGATTCCCGCCGCTTCGGTCAATTCGCCCACCGACCATTCGCCCGACTTCAGCGCGGTGACCAAGGTCAGGCGCATCGGGTCGGCGAGCAGGGGAATCAGTGTGTTAACATTCATATGTATATACATGAACAAATATATCAAGGCCGTCAACCCTTGCCCCGGCTTTCGATCCCCGCCATCCTGCCCCCGGTTCTGGAGGCAGGCATGGACAGGGATATTCTGGTGATCGGCGGCGGCATTGCCGGGATTTCGGCGGCGGCGCGGCTGGCCACACACGCGCGCGTTGTCGTGGTGGAGGCCGAGGATCAACTGGCCTATCACACCTCGGGCCGATCGGCCGCGATGTATGAGCCGAGCTATGGCCTTCCGCCGGTGGTCGGCTTGTCGCTGGCCTCGCGCGAGTATTTCATGTCCATCGACGGCATGCTGAAGCCGCGCGGACTTTTGATCCTTGGTAAAGCCGATCAACGGGCTGAGTTCGAGGCGGATATTGTGGATATCGGGGCAAACGCAGTCACGGTGCCCGAGGCTTGTGCCATGGTGCCAGTGCTGAACCCGGCCACCGTTGCCATGGCCGGCTATGCCGAGCACGCCTGGGACATTGACACCGATCTTCTGATCCAGGGCTTTGCGCGCGAAATCCGCGCGCATGGCGGGGAGATCCGGCTGAAGTCTCCGGTGACGGCGATCACCCGCACCGCGCAGGGCTGGACCGTGACGGCCGGGGGCGCGCAGATCACGGCGGCGCGGCTGGTCAACGCCTCGGGCGCCTGGGCGGACCGGGTGGCGGCAATGGCGGGCATCGCACCGATCGGGTTTCAACCCTATCGCCGGTCCATGGCGCGCATTCCGGCGCCGGGAGGCCACGACACCAGCCGCTGGCCGATGATCTTCGGCACCGGCGAGACCTGGTATGCCAAGCCCGATGCCGGGGCGCTGATCGTCTCACCGGCGGAGGAGTTCCCGATGGAGCCGCACGACGCCTTTGCCGATGACATGGTGCTGGCCGAGGGGCTGGCGCGGTATGAGGAAATGGTGACCGAACCGGTGGCGCGGCTGATCGCCAACTGGGCGGGCCTGCGCACCTTCGCGCCAGACCGCGTGCTGGTGCTGGGGCCGGACCCGGTGGACCCCGCCTTCATCTGGTCGGCGGGGCAGGGCGGTTACGGGTTCCAGACCTCTCCCGCCGCGAGCCAGCTTGTGGCCGATCTGACCCTTGGCCGTGCGCCTTCGCTTGAGCCGACATTGGTTGCAGCCCTATCCCCGGCGCGGTTCCGGTGAGCCTGGTCCTGCCCGACAGCGGGGCCGAGGTGCTGGCGGACGGGCGGCGGATGCCCAAGTCGTCGCAGCGCAACGCGGCGGCGATCTTGCAAGTGCTGCGGTCCGAGGCCCCGGCGCAGGGCCGGATGCTGGAACTTGCCGCCGGGGCCGGTGTGCACAGCGCTTTGTTTGCCGAGGCGCTGTCGGGGCTGAACTGGCAGCCGACCGATCTGGACCCGGGCCATTTCGGCTCGATCACCGCATGGGCCGCGCAATCGGCAGGGCGCATCCGGGCGACCTTGGTGCTGGATGCCACGCGCGAGGGCTGGACTTCGGGCCTTGGGCGCTTTGACGCCGTGTTGCTGGTGAACTTGCTGCATCTGATCCCGAGCGCCGGTGCCGAAGTGCTTCTGGCGGGTCTGCCCGAGGTTCTGGCGACCGACGGCACGGCCTTCCTTTACGGCCCGTTCCTGCGGGACGGGCAGGCGACCAGCCCCGGGGACGCCGCCTTTGACGCCAGCCTGCGGGCGCAGGACCCAAGCATCGGCTACAAGGACCTTGACTGGGTCACGGCGCGGCTGGCTTTG
>JANLQT010000093.1:0-12131 GCA_031368035.1 Rhodobacterales bacterium
CCTGCACCCCGAAAGGTGCAGGCACGATCCTTGCTTACTTGGTAACCAGCCAATACGAGACGCCCAGATCGACCGCGCCGCCGGTGATGAAGTTCTGCACATTGCTGCGCAGACCGGTTTGACGCGCCTGCTGGAACATCACGATGAACGGCGAGGTTTCGCGGTGCGCCTTCTGAATCTCGGCATACATGGCCACGCGCTTGTCGTTGTCGCGCTCCATCACCGCCGCCTGGCTTTGCGCGGTCATCGCGCCCGGATCATAGGCGTTGCGCCAAGCGAGGTAGCCGGTGTTCTTCGCCTCGTCAGAATTGTCGGGGTTCTCGGCAAAGGTCGAGGAGTTGGTGTTCGGGTCAGGATAGTCCGGGCCCCAGGTTTGCAGCGTCGCGTCGTGCTGGCGCGCGCGGTATTCCTTCAGCCCCTCGGCGCCTTCACCGACTTTCAACTCGACGGTGATGCCGGCCTGGCCAAAGGTGTTCTGGATCGATTGCGCCACGTCCATCCGGTCAGACGAGTTGCGCACCGACAGGACGACTTTCGGGTCCTTGATGCCAGATTCGGCGACCAGCGTCTTGGCCTTTTCGATGTCCAGCTTGTAGGGCAGATCCTCCAGCGCGCCGAGATAGCCGACTGGCAGGAAGGCCTGATGGTTGACCACGGCGCCCTTCATGAAGCTGTCGGCCATGCCCTGATAGTCCACCGCCCAGCGCATCGCGTCGAGGAACTTGGCATTCTTGTAGTTCTCGTTCTTCTGGTTGAAGGCGAGGTAATAGACCTGACCGCCCACGTCGTTTTCGATCTTCACATCGGCATTGCCGGCCAGACCCGCCACATCAGTCGGGGTCAGGGCGCGCGCCACGTCCACGTCACCCTTTTCCAGTTGCAGCCGCTCGGTCGCGGCTTCCGGAATGTGCTGGATGAAGATGTTCTTGATCTTGGCATCGCCGCGCCAGTAGCCCGGGCGCATTTCAAGAATGATGCCTTCGTTCGGTTTGAACGACTTCAGCACATAGGCGCCGGTGCCGGCCGAATTGTTCTTCAGCCATTCGTTGCCCATGTCGCCGGCCACATCATGCGCCGAGACGGTGACCTCATCGACGATGTTCGCCACGCCCGCCGTCAGGCAGTTGTACAAAAACGTCGGCGCGAAGGGTTTGGAGACGACGATCTTCACCATGTCGCCGTCGGCGGAAATCATGCTGTCCACGTTTTCGGCGGTCCAGCCGAACTGGTTCAGGATGAAGGCCGGGGTCTTGTTGACCTTGACCGCACGGCGCAGCGAATAGGCGGCATCCTCGGCACGCACCGGGTTGCCAGACGAGAAGGTCAGGCCCGCTTTCATCTTGAACGTATAGGTCACGCCGTCATCGGCCACGGTCCAGCTTTCGGCCAGGCCCGGGATCAGTTGCAGCGTCGTCGGGTCGATCTCGACAAGGCTGTCATAGGTGTTGTTCACCACATCAAGGCCCGAGAATTCATAGGCTTCGGCCGGGTCGAGCGAGACGATATCGTCGATCGCCGCAGCGATCACCAGCGTGTCGGCCGGGGTTCCGGCATACAGCGCAGCCGGGGCCGCGCCCAGCATCAGCCCTGCAAGCACCGAGGCAAAGCCGGCACGGCGCAGTCTTGAATCCAGTTTCATCTGAAGTCTCCCTGAGTTTTTATCCGGGTGAGTCCCGTTTCATTCCTGACCGATTGGGCAACTTTTGGGCAGGCATTGTCAACAGAAGCCATTTGCGATTTTGCGCTGCCCGGCAGACTGCCCGGAACACGGCCAATCTGACCGATTCAGGGCGCCGCAAACCCGTCCGTCGCACGCACCATGGCGTCCGCAATGCCAGGCTCGGTGCCGGTATGGCCGGCGTCGGGGATGATGTGCAGCCGCGCCTGCGGCAGGACGCGCGCAAGGTCCACCGCGTTCTTGACCGGGGTGCAGGCGTCATAGCGGCCGTGGATGATGACGCTGGGGATATCGGCCAGCTTGTGCGCATGGGCGAGGATCCAGTCATCCCGATCAAAGAAGCCCCGGTGCTGGAAATAGTGGTTCTCGATCCGGGCAAAGGCGAGCGCGAAGTGCCCGTCCTCCCATTCGGCTTCCCGCCCCGGGTTGGGCAAAAGCGAGATGGTGCGCGCCTCCCACAAAGCCCAGGCGCGGGCGGCGGCGGCGCGCTGTGGCGTGTCCGGGCCGGTCAGGAGGCGGTGATAGGCGGCGACCATACGGCCGCGTTCTGCCCCGGGAATCGGGGCCTGATAGTCGGCGAAAGCTTCGGGGAACAGGAAGGACGCGCCGCCGGCCTCATAAAACCAGTCGATTTCTTCCTGACGCAGCATGAAGATGCCGCGCAGGACCATCTCGGTGACGCGGGCAGGATGGGTGATGGCATAGGCCAAGGCGAGCGTAGAGCCCCACGACCCGCCGACGACCTGCCAGCGGTCAATGTTCAAATGCGCGCGGACCTTCTCAATATCGGCGACAAGGTCCCAGGTGGTGTTATTTTCCAGACTGGCGAAGGGCGTGGACTGGCCGCAGCCGCGCTGGTCAAAGGTCACGATCCGGTAGCGCGCGGGATCATGGCCCTGCCGCAGAAAGCCGGATGTGCCGCTGCCCGGCCCGCCGTGCAGGACAAGCGCGGGCTTGCCATGGGGGTTGCCGGATTCCTCGACATGGACCTGGTGCCCCTGCCCCACGTCAAGGCGAAAGCTGCGATAGGGAGCGATTGCGGGGTAAAGCGGGCGGCGGGCGGGCATGGCGCCTCCTGCAAGGTTGCCCGGCAGGCTATTGCGGGACGCGTCCGGCGGAAAGCCCCTGCGGCGGACCGGCGCCGCGTCCTATTGGATGACGGTTCAAAATGTTGCGGAACTGTCGTCAAACCGTGTTAACCTTTCCCGGTCCCCACAGGAGGCGCCCATGTTTCGACGGCTACTGCTCCTTTCCGCGCTGCTGGTCCCGCTGGCTGCAATGGCCGAATCCAAACCCATTCCGGTCAAGGTCCTGACCTTCAACATCTGGTATGGCGGCGATCAGCTCGACTTTTCTGCGGTCATCGCCGCGATCAAGGCCGCCGATGCCGATGTGGTCGGCCTGCAGGAGCCGGACGGCAAGACGCTGCAAATCGCGGCGCTGGCGGGGTATCCTTATGCCGATGTTCGCCGCCATATCCTGTCGAAATACCCGATCTTCGACAGCGGCATGGGCGAGACGACCTCGGAAGAGGTCCCGCCCTATTCCATCGCGGGCCTTGACCCCGATGCCGTCGCCGCCTGGATCGAAATCCGCCCCGGTCAGGTCTTCGCCATGGCCAACAGCCACCTGACCTCGGACCCTTACGGGCCGGAACTGGTGCGGGATGGCAAGACCTTGGCCGAGGCCATGCAGAACGAGGCCGACACGCGGATGCCCGAAGCGCAGGCGCTGGTGGACGGGCTGAAGCCCTTGGTGGACAAGGGCGTACCGGTGATTCTGACCGGGGATTTCAATTCCGCGTCGTGGCGGGACTGGCAGACCCGCCCGGTGCCGGTGGACTGGCCGGTCAGTCGCGCGCTTGAACAGGCGGGCTTTCAGGACGGCTTTCGCACGGTCCACCCCGATGTGGCGGCGTTTCCCGGCCTGACCTGGACGGCGGGCCGCCCCTGGCCCTATGTGCCCGAAGGCGAGACGATGGACCGCATCGACTTCACCTGGGGCGCCAATGTCACGCCCACAGGCTCTACCGTGATGGGAGAGCCGGATCTGGCGCAAAACGGTATCCAGATCACGCCCTGGCCCTCGGATCACCGCGCGGTACTGACGACGTTCGACGTCGTGCCCATGGAAACCCCGCCCCTGATCACTGTCGAGCCACGCCCCGTTCGCTTGGGCGACAGCTTCCTGATCCGCGCCGCTTTGCCCACTGGCGCTGCGCCTTACACAGCCTGGGTCGTGCCGCGCGGCGCGGCGCCTGATCAGAAACTTGTGGGAATCGAGGCGGTGGACCCGGCAGACCGCCCCACCATCCGCCTGTCCTCGTTGGGCATGGCGACGGGGGACTACGACGCTGTGCTGCTCGACGATCAGGGGGCCGAGATCGCGCGCAGCCGGTTCTCGATCATTTCCGCCGACGGTCAAGCGACGATCACTTCCACCAACCCGGAGATCGCGGTGGGTGCCGACATTCCCCTGACCTTCACCGGCGCGCCCGGCTTCAAACTGGACTGGGTCGGCGTCTATGCCAAGGGCGAGCCATCGGTTTATAACTACCTTGGTTTCGCCTATACCAACGCCCGCGTCAGCGGCGGCCTGACCTTCCCGGCCGATGCGCTGTATGCCCCGCTGGAGCCGGGGGACTATGAGCTGCGCCTGATGTTCGACGACCATTATCAGGTGCTTGCTGTGGGCGGATTTACGGTGAAATGATCCGTCTGCGGCCGACACGTTCATCGCGGGCTGTTGAAGGATGTAGCCATGCCGATCCGGCAAGAATTGCAGGCGGTGCTGGGCCGCTACGCTCAAGCCTATATGGCCGCCGACGCAGCGGGCTGTGCCGCCGTCTTCACCGAAGATGGCGCAATGTACTCGCCCTATGGCCCACCGGCGCTGGGGCGGGCGTCAATTGCGGCACTGCACGAGGTCTGGACTGCGGGCGGCAGCGAAAGCAAGCGGCTGGACGTTGTTCAGGCCGGCAGCGCCGGCGATCTGGCCTGGTGTCTGGCCGACTATAGCGAGGGCGCAGAGATCGGGAATGGCACCAGCCTCATGGTGTTCCAGCGGCAGCCGGACGGCGGCTGGCTGATCCGGATGTCCAGCCTGAACGAGAGTCTTTCTTCGGAAGGTGCGCCCGGCGACTGATCCCGGCGACTGATCCCCGCCGCCTTACCCACCCTGACCTTGACAAGATTCGCTAAACGGGCCCAACGAACCGATTGGCAAGGGCGCGGATGTCGTGCCAATCTTGCCTCCATGTCGAAAATCATCATCTCCTGCGCCATCACCGGCTCGATCCATGTGCCGAGCCAATCCCCCCACTTGCCGGTGACACCGCCGCAAATCGCCAAATCGGCACTGGGGGCGGCGGAAGCCGGGGCGACGATCCTGCACCTGCACGCCCGCGATCCCGGCAATGGGCGGCCCTCGTCCGACCCCGAGCATTGGGCGGCCTTCCTGCCCGCGATCAAGGCGGGCACGGACGCCGTGGTGAATATGACCACGGGCGGGTCGGCGATGATGACGCTGGAGCAGCGGCTGGCGGCGCCCAAGCGGTTTGCGCCCGAAATGTGCAGCCTGAACATGGGCAGCATGAACTTCGCGCTTTATCCGATGATTTCAAGGATCAAGACCTTCCAGCACGATTGGGAGCGGCCCTTTCTGGAAAACACCGAGGACATGGTGTTCAAGAACACCCCCCGCGATATCGCCCATGTGCTGCGCGAGATGGGGGACGAACGCGGCGCCCGGTTCGAGTTTGAATGCTACGACCTTAGCCATCTGACCATGCTGAAGCATTTCGTGGACCGGGGCGCGGTGAAGCCGCCGTATTTCCTGCAATTCGTGTTCGGCGTGCTGGGCGGCATGGCGGCGGAACCCGACACGCTGACGCATCTGAAACGCACCGCCGACCGGCTGTTCGGCGACGACTACCAGTTCTCGGTTCTGGCGGCCGGTCGCGCCCAAGTGCCGATGGCCACGATCGCGGCGGCGATGGGGGGCCATGTGCGCGTGGGGCTGGAGGACAACCTGTACATCGGCAAAGGGCAGTTGGCCGAGTCCAACGCCCAGCAGGTCCGTCTGATCCGCGGCATCGTCGAGGGGCTGGGCCGCGAGGTTGCCACTCCGGACGAGGCCCGCGCGATGCTGGGCCTGAAGGGCAAGGTGGGGGTGCCATTTTGATCCTGCGCCCCGCCATCGCCTCTGACGTGCCGAACCTTCGCGCGATGCTGCAGAAGCTGTCCGATCATGACGGCGGCAGCTATCCGGTCGCGTCAGAAGCCGCGCTTCTGGCGGGCGGCTTCGGTCCGCGCCCGCTTTACCGCGCAGTCATCGCCGAGGAAGACCGCCCCTTTGGCATGGCGATCTATTACCCCGATTTCTCGACCCACCGGGGCGAGCCGGGGCTTTATATCCAGGACATCTGGGTGGAGCCCGCCGCGCGCGGACATGGGCTGGGGCGCAAGCTGATGGCGGCCGCCCTGGCCCAGCAGGATTGGGGCGCGCGTTATGTTGTGCTGGGGGTGTCGCCCGACAACATCACGGCTGCAGGGTTTTATGAACGGCTGGGATTTGTCCGGCGCGGCTATGAAATGATGATCCTGACCGGCGCGGCGGCCCAAGCCCTGACATGATCACGATCCTCGATGACCGCCAGCGCGCCCATGACCCGCAGTTCTTCCTGTCCTCCGGCGCGCCCCGGGCTTGCCCGGAAAAGCCCTCCCGCATCGACGCGCTTCTGTCAGGCGTGCGTAAACTCGGCCTGCCGGTCCGGGACCCGCAGGACCACGGGATGGACGCCATCCGCGCCATCCACCCCGAACGCTACCTGACCTTCCTGCAAGGCATCCACGCCCGCTGGAGCCTGATTGACGGCGCTTCCCCCGAAGTCGTCCCGAATATCCACCCCGCCAGCCGCGCGGATGGTTATCCCAAATCCGCCGTGGGTCAGGCGGGGTTCCACATGACCGACACGTCCTGCCCCATCGGCCCCCATACCTGGGACGCTGCCTATTGGTCCGCCCAATGCGCCATCGACGGCGCGGAACGCCTGATCGCCGGGGCCAAAACAACCTATGCACTCTGCCGTCCGCCGGGGCACCATTGTTTCACCGATCTCGCGGGCGGCTTCTGCTACCTGTCCAACACCGCCATCGCCGCACAATTGCTGACGATGCAAGGGCGCAAGGTCGCCATCCTTGACGTGGATCTGCACCACGGCAACGGCACCCAAGGGGTGTTCTACGACCGCGCAGATGTGCTGACGATCTCGCTGCACGCGCATCCCGAGCGGTTCTACCCGTTCTTCTGGGGCTATCCGGGTGAGACCGGCAAAGGCGTTGGCGAAGGCGCCAACCTGAACCTCGCTCTCGAACGCGGCACCGGGGACGAGGGCTTCCACGCCGCCCTCGCCCAAGCCTTGGACCGCATCACCCTGTGGGGCGCCGATACGCTGGTTCTCGCGCTCGGCCTCGACGCGTTCATCGGAGACCCGTTCGCGGGCCTTGCAGTCACTACGACCGGCTTTGCCCATATCGGGCGCGAGATCGCTGCCCTGAACCTGCCCACCCTGATCGTGCAGGAAGGCGGTTATCTCTGCCCCGAGCTTGGCGACAACCTCGCCGCGGTGCTGAAAGCCTTCCTGTGACTCTGCTGCCCAATCATCTTCATACAAATATCCCGGGGTCCGGGGCAGCGCCCCGGCTTTGTCCCACGCGCCGCGCCCGGCCATGACCCCGCCCCGTCCCCTGATCGGCGTGGCCTATATGCTGGCGGCGATGGCGGTGCTGCCCTGCATCGACGTCATTGCCAAAATCCTCGGGCAACAGGGATTGCCGATCCTGATCCTGGTCTGGGCGCGGCTGACGTTCGGCACGCTGCTGGTACTGCCCTTTGCCATGCGCCACGCGCGCGGGCCCGAGCTTTTGCCCGACCGGCCGCTCATGCATCTGATCCGCGCCGCCCTGCTGGGCGCTTCGACGTTCGCCTTCTTCCTGTCGCTGAAAACGCTTCCCATCGCCGATGCCCTTGCGATCTTCTTCGTCCAGCCGCTGGTGGTCACCGCGCTGTCGCCGCTGGTGCTGGGCGAAACCGTGGGGCCTCGGCGCTGGATCGCTGTGGCCATCGGCTTTGTCGGCACGCTGATCATCATCCGACCCGGCCTTGCGCCCTTCGTCCCCGGCACGCTTTTCGCTTTGTCCGCCGGCACCACACTGGCGCTGTACCTTCTGATGACGCGGCGCATCTCGGGCTCGGCCCCGGCCATGCTGACCACGTTCCGCACCAATCTGATGGGGGCGCTGCTGTCCTCGGCGCTGGTGCCCTTCGTCTGGCAGACGCCCGAGCCGCGCCAATGGCTTCTGCTGATCGCGCTCGCCGCCATCGCCAACCTTGGGCATTACTTCATCGTGCGGGCCTATGACTATGCCGAAGCCTCGCTGCTGGCCCCGCTTGGTTATACCGAGATGGTGACATCCACCCTGCTTGGCTGGCTGTTCTTTCGCAACTTCCCCGACACTTACACGCTTTTTGGCGTTGGCATCCTGATCGCCTGCGCGATCTACATCTCGACCAGCAAGGCGGCCCAGACCTCGGCCTGATCACTCGTTGGGCAGGTTTTCCTTGAGCACCAGTTGCAGGCGCGGCGGGATATAGACGTAACCCTCGCCCCTTGCCGAGGCGATCAAGAGGTTCAGCGCCTCGCGCGCCTCGACCCTTGGGTTCTGGTCGATTACCGCGTCCACCGTGCCGTCCAGCAGCAACGACTTGTTCAATTCGGTCGCCTCGTGCCCGATCAGCACGATCTGCCGCGACAGGCCGCGCGCTTTCACCTCTTCGGCAATGGCGACCGTGGCGGCGCCCACGTTGTAGATGCCCGACAGGTCCGGATGCTGGTCCAGCAAGGATCGGGTTTCCACCGTCGCCTTCTGCCGGTCATCCATGATCTCGCGCAATTCAACGATCTGGATGCCGGGAAACTCTTCGCGGATGATGTGTCGAAAGCCCATTTCCCGCTCCTCGTGGCCCCGGTAGGCCAGCGATCCGGCAAACAGCGCGACCTTGGCCGGGATGGCCACGCCGATCAGCCGGCCCATCAGTTGCCCGGCCAGCCGCCCGGCCTGCCGGTTGTCGATGCCGACATAAGCCAAACGTGGCACGTTCAGAATATCCGAGGCGAGCGTGACCACGGCGGTTTCCGCCCGTGCCGCCGCCCGGATCGCCTCGCGCACCAAAGGGTGGTCCTGTGCCACAAGGCCGATGCCATCGACCTGACCCGCCAGCTCATGCAGGCGCGCGGCAACGGTGGGCGGGTTGAACCCCTCCAGCGCCTCGATGCGGACGGTGACACCGGGGCGTTCGGCCCCTTGCTGCGCCAGTTGCGCGTTCAGCGTCTTCATGAAGGTGTTGGTGCCGGCGGGCAGAAGAAACACCAGATCGACCGGCTTCAGCGTGCGGGATTTCATCGGGGTCGTTTCGGCGACGGCAAGATAGCCCAGCCGTTCCGCCGTGCTAAGCACCGTCTCGCGGGTGCGTGGCCGCACGCCGTCACGGTTGTTCAGCACGCGGTCCACGGTGGCGGGGGAAACGCCCGCTTCACGCGCCACGTCCTGCAAGGTGACCCTGCTGTTCATGCCCGTGGTATTCATGCCCGTATCCCAGCCTTTCGCTTATGCCGTCTCGGGGGCCGGGGCCATCGGACCCTCTCGCGGCCCGTGGGAATTTGGCAGCAATCCCGGGGCCTGTAAATGATGTTTTCTGATGCGTTTTGATGTGCAATCGCAGAAGCTGCGGTGCGGCATGGGCGAGGCATGGGTGCCCCCACCCCAGAAATCCCTGAAATCGCTTCCGAATTTGCGATTTTGGGTGTCAGTCGGGGAGTTTTCCGCCTCCGCCCACGCGCGCCACGCCAAAAGATGCGTCTTCTGATGATATTTTTGAGTTGACGATTTGATTGCTTACATCATAAACCCTCATCCATGGGGCGCCTTCCTTGCGTGCCTCATCTGAGGGAGGAAGCAATGGACATCAAGAACCGCATTTCGCGGCGCCAAGTGTTGCAGACCGGCGGCAAACTCGCGGTCTATGGGGCCGCCATCGGCATCGCGCCGCGCTACATTCGCCCGGCTTGGGCATCAGCCCTGGCCCCCGGCATGATCGGCGGCCCGACCGGATTTGACGGGGCAGAGCGTTATCAATACGGCCCCGACACCCCCGAAGGCCGCGCCATCGAAGGCGTCAAGGTTCTGAAGGCTGCCGGCAAGGCCCCGGCCAAGATCGTGCTCGGCCTGTCGGACGGGTCCATCGGCCAGTTGACGCAAGCTTTCCCGGCGGGCGCGCCGTCGATCAAGGACCTGTGGGAACAGGAAACCGGCATCCCCTTGGAAATCGTCGGCCTGCCGAACGGGCAGGAGTTCACCAAGACGATGCAGGATATTTCCACCAAGGCCGGCGGGTTCGACATCTACTCGACCGACTGGAACCGGCTGGGCGATCTGGCGGAATCCGGCGGCATCGCCAAGCTCGACGACTTCGTCGCGCAGTACAAGCCCGAGTGGGACGATCCCAAGGATGGCTATGTCGGCGGCGATCAGGGCGTGTCCTTGCTGAACCGCTATCGCGGCTCGACCTATGGCGTGTCGCTGGACGGCGACTTCCAGACTTGGGTTTACCGCAGCGATCTGTTCGGTGACGCGGCAGAGCAGGCGGCGTTCAAGGCGAAGTTCGGCTATGACCTTGCCCCGCCGAAAACCTGGAAGCAGCTTGACGACGTGGCCGGCTTCTTCCAGCGGCCCGACAAAGGGCTGTTCGGCTGCACCGATCTGCGCAATCAAGGCTGGGGCTATACCAACTGGTATCAGCGCTATGTCTCGATGGCCTCGCCCAACCAATACCTGTTCGGCGACGACGGCACTCCGTTGATCAACGGCGCGCAAGGCGTGGCGGCGACGCAGGAATACATCGACAGCCTGAAATACCACTCGCCCGACGCGATCTCCTGGGGCTGGCCCGAGCAATACGGCAACTTCGCCTCGGGCGGCGCGGCGATGACCTGCGCCTTCTCCAACTTGCCGAAATTCCTGGACAATCCCGGCAACACCGGCTCGGTCGTCACCGGCAAGATCGGCTCGATGCTGCCCCCGGGGCGCGAGATTGATGGCAAGACCGTCAGCCGCTCGGTCCTGTGGTTCTCGCTGACCGCGATGGTGTCGGAGCAGTCGCCGAACAAGGAAGTGGCCTATCTGCTGCTGCAATGGCTCGGCTCGGCGCGCATCTATTCCTGGATGACCGCCAACCCCGGCGGCTATTTCGACCCGTTCCGCCTGTCCGACTTCGCCGATCCCCTGGTGCGCGAGACCTACCATGGCTACCACATGGATATCGTGCGCGAGACGGTGGCGCGGTCGGTCCCCACCATCAACTTCGCTGGCGCCACAGCTTTCCACAACGCGCTGGACGAAAACCTGATGGCCGCGCTGACCAAAGCCAAGACGCCAGAGCAAGCCATGGCCGACACCGCCGCCGAATGGCAGAAGATCACTCGCCGGACGGGCGAAGACAAAATCCTTGAGGCGATCAAGGCCAACAAGGCCGCTTGGCCAACCGTTCTGGACTAACCTGAGGCTCCCCCCGGGGGACTCCAGGTCCCCTCGGCGCCTTGCCGGAGCGGCTCCCATCGCTCCGGCCCTTTCTTTCCCCGAAGACCCCGCGCGAAGGCCCTGATGCAACGATCCCCAGGTTTCCAGATCTTCCGATACGCCGCGATTCTGCTGGCGCTGGCCGTGACGCTGATCCCGATCCTGTGGATGGTGTCGATGGCCTTCAAACCGATCCCGGAATGGCAAGCGACCGGCGCTGCCCTGACGTGGTGGCCAAAAGCGCCGACCTTGGACAACTTCCGCTTCATCTTCGGCCAATCCTCCAGCGCGCTGATCGTCGCCTTGGACAAAACCGCCGCCATGCCGATCCTGTCCTCTCTCCTCTCCGCCACCATCGGCACCGTCCTCGCGATGAGCGCCGGAACCGCCGCCGCCTATGGCCTGTCGCGGTTCGGCTCGGGCCAGAACCTGCCGCTCGCGCTGATCCAGCTTCGCCTGTTCCCGCCCATGGCCGTGATGATCCCGGTGATGATGATGTGGGCCTTTCTGAACATCATGGACACCTGGTGGGGCCTCGCCCTGATCTACGGCATCGTCACTTTGCCCTTCGCCTTCTGGCTGATGAAGACCTTCTTCGACGACATGCCGAAGGAAATCGAGGAGGCAGCCCTGGTCGAAGGCTGCTCCCGCGCCCGGGTCTTCTGGCGCATCACCCTGCCGATGATGCGCGCCCCCCTCGCCGCCGCCGCGCTGTTCGTGTTCATCCTGAACTGGTCCGATTACCTGATCGCGCTGCTGCTCACCTCGCGCAACTGGGTCACGATCCCGGTTTACATGGCCTCGCTGTCCTCCTCGAT
>JANLQT010000104.1:0-12497 GCA_031368035.1 Rhodobacterales bacterium
GGCAGTTGGCAGGCGATCACCCGGTCGGCCACGCCTTTGGCGAATAGCGACGCCGCCAGAAGGCCGATGCCCTGCGGCGACGACCGCTCGCCCATGCCGACCAGCACAGTGCGGTTGCCGACCGGCATCACATCACCGCCCTCGACCGAGGCCAGACCATGTTCCACCGTCGGATCGCCCCAATGGACATTAACCTTACCCGCGAATTTGGGATGAAAGCGGTAGACGGCGGCGGTCAGCAGGGTTTCGGGCTTGCGCGCCGCCCAATACATGGCGTTCAGCGTGACACCGCCGTAGACCCAGGCAGAGTTGTCGCGGGTGAACAGGAAGTTCGGCAACGGCGGCAAAACAAACCCATGCGGTCCCAGATAGCTGCCGAACAGGCCCGCGGGTTTGAACGGCAGATCGCCGACCTCCAGCCCGCCGATCAGATATTCGGCCAGTTTCGCCCCCGGCAACCCGTGCATCCAGGCCAGCACCTCGTCCAGCATCCCGGTGCCGACATCGTTGGGCGTGATGCGGTGGTCCAGCACCCATTTGCGCGCCTCTGGAATGTCCAACACCTCGGCCAGCAGGGTGTTTACATCCAGCACCTCGACACCTTCGCCCCGCATCAGCGTCGAGAACACGTCGTGATCCTTTTGCGCCTGCTTGACCCAGAACACGTCGTCAAACAGCAGCGCCTGCACGTTGGACGGCGTCAGGCGGCGATGCGCCAGACCGGGACGGCAGACGATGACCTGCCGCAGCCTGCCGGTTTCGGAATGAACGCCAAGATCATGGGTGGTCATGGGGGAGGCCTCCAAAGTTACAGGATCGCGGCGATGCTGAGCACCAGCGAGATGAAAATCGTCAGGATCAGCAACAGCGGCCAGATGAACACGATCCAGCGGTCATACGAGATGCGGCCAATCGCCAGCGCCCCGATCACCACCGCCGAGGTTGGCGTGATCAGGTTCACGATGCCGCTGGCCGACTGGTAGGCCGTCACCACCAGATCGCGGGTGACCCCGGCGAAATCGGCCAGCGGGGCCATGATCGGCATCGACAACACCGCCAGACCCGAGGACGAGGGCACAAGGAAACTCATCGCCACTTCGATCCAGAACATCAGGTTGATGAAGGCCAGTTCGGGCAGTCCGCTGACCGCCTGCGCCGCCGCGTTCAGGATCGTGTCTGCGATCAGGCCGTTCTGCATGATCACCACGATGCCCCGCGCCAGGCCGATGATCAGCGCCACGCCCAACAGATCGCGCGCGCCATCAACAAAGGTCGAGGTCAGGCGCTTTTCGCCCAGCCGTCCCACAAGTCCGATCAGGATTGCCATGCCAAGGAACAGCGCCCCCATCTGCGCCATCCACCAACCCTGCGAGGACACCCCCCAGATCAGCGCCACAAAGGTCGCCGCGAACAGCACCAGGATCACAGACTGGGTGCCGCTCAGACGGTCGTTCCCGGCCCCATTGCCACCCGACAAGAAAGCTTGCCGATCGCGGCTCGCCTGCGCCGCCAACACGGACCGTGCCGGATCGGCCTTCACTCGCAGCGCGTAGCGAGTGACATAGGCGATGCAGATCGCCAACCCGCCCAACAGCAGCACAACGCGCAACACCATTCCTTCTGTAAAGGCCACCCCGGCGGCATTGGAGGCAATGACAGTGGCAAAGGGGTTGATCGTCGAGCCCAGCGTGCCGATTCCTGCGCCGATCAGGATAACCGCCACCGCCGTCATCGTGTCGAACCCCGCGACCAGCATCGCCGGGATCAACAGCGGGTAGAACGCCAGCGTCTCCTCAGCCATGCCATAGGTCGTGCCGCCCAGTGCGAACAATGACATCAGGATGGGTATCATCCAGACCTCGCGCCCCTTCAGCTTGCGCATTGCGGCCTTGATGCCGGTGTCGATCGACCCGGTGGCATTGACCACGCCCAGAAAGCCACCCAGAAACAGCACGAACAGCGACACGTCGATCGCGTTCGCAGCATAGCTGTCGGGGTCGTAAAATCCGGCGGTCGGGGCCAGCAGGATGTCGATGAACCCCTGCGGATTGGCCTCGACCGTCTTGTAGGTGCCCGCCACCGCCACTTCGCGCCCGACGGCGTCGTTCTGCACCCGGTCAAACTTGCCCGCCGGAATGATCCAGGTCAGGGCTGCGACAACGATGATCAGCGCGAACAGGATGGTGTATGCGGTGGGAAAGCGCGAGGCGAGGCTATCAGGTTGTGGGGTCGGGTTGAGTGCCATGGCGGTCTCTTTTCCAATCATTGTACAGGTTGAGCAGTTGATCCGAGGATCGGGAAAAACCCCGGAACGCGCCCGGCATAGTCGTCAAAGACGGCACCGAACCGGGCGCGGGTTTCGCGCTCCTCGGCGCGGGCCAGACGGGCGTACATCCAGATCAGGAACGGATACATCGCAAGCGTCAAAAGCGTCGGCCATTGCACCAGGAACCCGGTCAGCACCAGCACGAAGCCCGCGTATTGAGGATGGCGCAGCCGGGCATAAAGCCCTGTGGTGGCCAGTTTGCCGCTGCGTTGTGCGGCATACAGCACCGGCCAGGCGGCGGAAATCAGCCAGAAACCAACGCCGATCAGCACGAAGCTGAGCAGATGGAACGGGCCAAAATGCGGATTGCCTCCCCAGCCGAACATCATCTCGGGCAGGTGGCCCGCGTCATGCGAAAACCAGTCGATGCCGGGATAACGGGTCTGCAACCAGCCGGACGTCAGATAAATGGTCAGCGGAAAGCCGTACATCTCGGAAAAAAGCGCCACCAGAAACGCGCTGAACGCGCCAAAACTGCGCCAGTCGCGTGATGTTTGCGGCTTGAAGAAGCTGAAGGCGAACAGGATGAAGATCGCCGCGTTGATAATGGCAAAGACCCACAGACCGTAGCCGGAGGATGGGGCGATCATGGCTTGTCGCCTTTGTCTTGGCCCGGGTCGCTGCTCACCTGGCCTTGAGCATCGCTTTGGCCACCATGCCCGCTGTGCCCGCCCTGACCGCCGTGACCGCCGTGACCGCCGTGACCGCGATGCATGAAGAAATGCAGTCCGATCCAAGCAATTACAAACAGAGCGGTACCTGAGTTGCCGCCGAAAATATGAATGCGATGTTCGTAGCTTAGCAAGATCGCAGCGGTCACCAGGAAGAAGATCAAGGTGATTCCGGTCCGCGACTGCCAGAAACTGGGACTTGGCTCCGGCTCAAGCATCGAATGATCATGGTCTTCCATTTTTACGCTCTCCGTGAATGAGATGGCAGCGAATGAGATGGCAGCGAATGACATGGCAGCGAATGACATGGCAGCGCCGCCGCTGTCGTGACCCTGATTTCTCCTGCCGACGTTGCGGCCAAGGCTTTGCCGCGTTGGGCGAAGCAGGATTGCTTGCGGCTCTTGCAGAAATAATCTGGTTCACAGGCCGGTTTCATGCGCCCACCCCTCGCCCGGCAACGCCGCCGAAGTGGCGGCTTGCATCCTTGACCATGCGCGAAACGCACCACGTGGCGTAGACCGGCGCGAAAAGCTGACCGAGCCAGCGCCCCGGTAGGCCAGGTGGCAGCTGGTAGTCGATGAAGACCCGCAATGCAGTGCCCTCGCCGGTCAGGCGCGTCTCGAACCCCATGACGTAGTGGTCGATTACCAGCATGCGCTGAGGACCTCGGGTTTCCCAAAGCTTGCGGGTGGGAGGTGAGCGTTCCGTAACCACTTCGCGCACGAACAGCGGTATTCCTAGGAAGCTGCCCCCCATTTGGATTACCGACCCAACCGTCTGGCCTCTGGCCGCGTCAAACTCATAGGTCATCCGGCCACCCACCATCATCAGCGACCGCTTTTGCATGTGGGCCCCAAGGCGCGTCTGGTCGTCGAGATAGGCAAAGACCTCGGCTGGCTCTGCCCTGACAACTGCCTCTGACTGAGCGTGACGGGTCTTTGTTTGCATGGGTCCGGTCCAGGCTGGGTGCAGCGCCAAGCGGCCATTTCCGTTGGCACCAATCAGTGTCGTGACTGATAGAGACGCGCGCCGTGCCGAAGCATTACAGCAGGCGGCGCAACCGACCTGCCCCGAGGCCGGCCGCTTGTGCGCATTTCAACAGGCCGAAGGCTGGCTTACGTCGTCGGCGTCGTGGGCAACATTCCAAGCGGACAGTTGATCCGGATCAATGCGGCGTCGGGCTCACGCCCTCAATATGAGGCTTCAGATCGATTCCTTTGCGGTGTTCCAATGCCGATGCGATCGCGCCCAAAAACCTCAACGGCCCACGCCGCCCCTTGGCGGGCACTGACGATATTGGCGCTGTTCGTTTTCCTGGCGACCAGCGCCAGCGCCTCGATACATGCGGATTCCGAGCCCTTCGCCGCGAAAGCCGTGGTCGCCATATCGTCCTTGGATTGTGCCGTGGCGCTGCCAGGATCGAACCATGCACAGTGCCAAAACATACAATTTGGAACTGGCGGCGGACTGCGAGTTGCTGTGCCCTTTGTGCCCTTCTTGGGTTCCAACTTCTGGATTTATGCGGCGGTGACCTGCGGCCCTTCCCCGGCAGATGAGCGGTTGCGACGACCGCCGAAGGATTTCCGCGCGCGAGTTTGACTGACGGTGGGCGGCCTATTGCCGCCGTGTCGCAACTTGGTTCGCAATTCCGCACCCGGAGAATCCCATGCACATCGATACCCGTATCCCCTCAGGGGCTCATGAGCCCGTTTCTGGAAGCTCGACGGTCAATCAACACCTGCTCGACGGCAGACGCGAATTTCTCGGCTACCTGCGTCGCAGGCTTGGTAGCCTCGATGAAGCCGAAGACGCTTTGCAGGATTTCAGCCTCAAGGTGATCCGCGCAGCGCGGTCGGTGGACGACGATGACAAGATCAACGCCTGGCTGGGCCAGATCCTTCGCAATACCCTGATTGATCATTATCGGCGGCGGGCGGTGCGGCACCGAACCGAAACCGCGTATGCGCAAGAGTTGCGCATTGACCAGTCCGTTCCCGGATCTGAACCCAGCTCCTGCCCATGCCTGCAAAAAGCGATGCAAAGGTTGCGGCCCGATTTTGCCGAAATCCTGCGTCGGGCCGACCTGAAGGAAGAGCCCCGCACCCAGATCGCCGCTGATCTTGGGCTGACCACCAACACGCTCAATGTGCGCGTTCACCGCGCCCGCCAGGCACTGCGGCTGGAACTGGAAAACTCCGGCACCGCGTGCGGGATCGGCAATTTTCAAGACTGCGCGTGCGGCTGACACCCCGAACCTCTGGAGAAATAAAATGAGCCTTGCATCTGACACCACCACAGCCCTTGAAAAACCCTCTCCCGACCCGATCACCAGCAATGCCGCCGCGGTCCGTCAAGTGCTGACCGAAACCCACCGGCATTGCCTCTCTTACCTGCAAGGACGCCTTGGCAGTGTCGAGGAGGCTAGGGATGTCATGCAAAGCTTCATGCTTCATGCCATTGATCGCGCAGAGTCGCTGCGCGACATCACCACGGTGCGCGGCTGGCTCAGCCGTCTGCTCGCGACCTCGATTGCCGATCACCAGCGCAAGGCAGCACGGCGCCGGCAGCGAGAAACCATGATGAGCCCGGAGTTTTTCGATACGACGCCTGCCAACGCCGGTGCCGAGACAGACGCAGAACTTGACGCTGCGATCTGCGCCTGCATGAACCAGTTGATGCCGACACTTAGACCCGACCATGCCGATTTGCTGCGGCGGATCGACCTGCAGGAAGAGCCGCGCGACGTGGTAGCCGCCAGTCTGGGCATTTCCTTGGCCAATCTGGCCGTCCGGCTGCACAGGGCACGGCAGGCCCTGAAACGGCGGTTGGTCGAGATGTGCCTGACCTGCCCGGAGCATGGTTTCATGGATTGCGGCTGCGATGCCGCCCGGCGGGCGGAATTGCGGCGGGCCGCTGCTGCGGCCGAAAAGGACTAACCTGTAATAATGACGCGGCTGGGGCGTCTTTAGCATGAGGGCAGGCGCGCGGATCGCGCAACTCCACCCTCGCAACGACCGAGACCAGGAGAACGACAATGAACGATATGTCAAAACCGGCGCATGTCCACAGCGATCACGATCACGCCCAAGGCGGCTCGTGCTGCGGTGGCAGCGCCGAATCCAAGGCCAAACCCTTGGCCATGCCCACCGACAAGGCTGCACCGGCAAACGACACCAAGACCACACCGGCGAAGTCGTCGGGTTGCTGCTGCGGCTGAACGCGCGACGCGAGGCCGGCAAGGGCAACAGGTGGCACCGGCTTTCCGGCGCGACGTTGAGGACAAGATATGACCAAAACTGCAACGCTTGATGTCGGTGTCTATTTTGAAGGGCTGGACCATCTTGGTGTGGTCAAGCAACTCTTGGCCGAGGCTGGGGTGAAGGCGGCAACCTCCAGCCCCGGTTCGGCTTCCGTGACCGTGAAATTTGACGAAAGCGTCACCAGCATCGCCAAGCTGCGCCGCGTGATCGAGGCATGCGGCCAGCATTGCCGGGGCGAAGCAACCCCGCGCCATGTCTGTATGCCCGACGATATGCCGGGGATGGCGATGCCCGCCCCGGCAAAGGCCAGCGCCCACGCCGGGCACGACATGGCTGGTGGTCATGCCGGGCACGATATAGCATCTGGCAAAGCCGGACCCGACAAGGCCGATCCCCACGCCGATCCCCACGCCGGGCACGACATGGCGAAGATGGGGAAATCCAACACAGCGCGCGACGAGATGGCCGCCGAGATGGGCCACGGCGCGGGCGGCGACATGCAGGCGATGGTGCGCGACATGCGCAACCGGTTCTTCGTGGCGCTGGTCTTCACCATCCCGATCTTCATCTTTTCTCCGATGGCGGGCCTGTTCACCCCACCGCCGCCCCCCTTTGGCCTGCGGCTGGATGTCTGGCTGCTGATCCTCGCCAGTGCGGCGGTGCTGTACCCAAGTTGGCCGTTCTTCGTGGCCGCCACGCGGGCGCTGCGCAATGGCATCTTGAACATGGCCGTGCTCGTTGTCCTGTCGGTCGGAACTGGCTACGTGTTCAGCCTCGCCTCCGTCCTGTTCTTTCCCGGCGTGCAGTTCTTCGAAGCGGTCGCCGTCCTACTGGTGTTCATCCTGCTCGGTCACTGGCTGGAAATGCGCGCCCGCGCTGGCGCGTCCGAGGCGATCCGGGCACTTCTGGACCTCGCCCCGCCCAAGGCGAATGTCCTGCGCAATGGCGTCGAAGTCGAGGTTTCCACCGCCGAGGTGCTGGCGGGCGAGATCGTGGTGATCCGCCCCGGCAACAAGATCCCGGTCGATGGTGAAGTGACCGAAGGCACCTCATTGGTCGACGAATCCATGCTGACCGGCGAGTCGATGCCGGTGAACAAGGCGGTCGGCAGTCAGGTGATCGGCGCCACGATCAACAAAAGCGGCACATTCCAATACCGCGCCACCAAGGTTGGGGCCGATACCGCACTCGCCCAGATCGTGAAGCTGGTGCAAGAGGCGCAGAACTCCAAGGCCCCGGCGCAACTGCTGGCCGACCGCGCCTCGCAATGGCTGGTGCTGGTGGCGATCGTCGTTGGGCTCGCGACCTTCGCGGTCTGGTAATGGTTCCTGGGCGCACCCCTGCTGTTCGCCCTGACCCTGACCATCACCGTGTTTGTCATCGCCTGCCCCGATGCGCTTGGCCTTGCCACGCCGATGGCGGTCATGGTCGGTACCGGGCTGGGGGCGATGAACGGCATCCTGTTCAAGAACGCCAGCGCCTTGGAGGATGCGACCAGGCTTGATGTCATCATCTTTGACAAGACCGGAACGCTGACCATGGGCCAGCCCAAGGTTGTCGAAGTGGTTTGCGCAGAAGGCCGCAGCGAGGACGAGGTTCTTGCGGCGGCGGCGGCGGTGGACAAGGGGTCGGACCATCCGCTTGCCGTTGCCATCGTCGAACGCGCCGCTAGCCTGACCCTGGGTGCGATGTCGGCGTTTGAAACGCTCGACGGTCGCGGTGCCAAAGCCGAAGTTGCGGGAAAGCCTGTGCTGGTCGGCAACCGGCGGCTGATGGACGACGAGAAGGTGGCGCTTGGCGCGCTGGCCGACCGCGCCGACACGCTCAAGGGCGCGGGGCGGACGGTGGTGCATGTCGCCGAAGACGGCCGCATCCTCGGCCTGATTGCGATTGCCGACGCATTGCGGCCCACCGCGAAATCGGCGGTGGCCAAGCTGCGCGAACGCGGCGTGCAGGTGGCGATGCTGACCGGCGACAACGCGGGCACCGCCAAACGGATTGCCGAGGAACTGGGCATCGACATCGTACTGGCCGATGTGCTGCCGGGGCAGAAAGCCGACAAGGTCAAGGAACTGCAGGCGCAAGGCAAAAAAGTCGGCATGGTGGGCGACGGGGTGAATGACGCCCCTGCCCTGACCCAGGCCGATGTCGGCTTTGCCATCGGCGCGGGCACCGATGTGGCGATGGAAAGCGCCGATGTGGTGCTGATGAAAAGCGATCCCTATGACGTGGTCGGCGCCATCGTCCTGTCACGCGCCACCCTGCGCAAGATGCACCAGAACCTGTTCTGGGCGGTCGCTTACAACGTCATCGCCTTCCCCGCCGCCGCCGGGGTGTTCTTCCCCTATGTCGTCAGCCCCGAAATTGCGGCGCTGGCGATGTCGGGCAGTTCGGCGCTGGTCGCGGTCAACGCACTACTGTTGAAACGAACGCGCCTTGAGGGCATTGCAAAGGTCCAACCTGCAAGGACGTGAGTAATAGGCGCGTCCAATTACCTTGAGTAAAATCATAAACAGAGCCGTCAAGACGAACACCAGGAACGAGGGCCAAATATGGGCCAGACCGAAAAGAATTGGCCTCTGTCCGCCGTTCTACTGGCCGGTGCAGGCATAAGTGTAGGATTGATTGGCCTTTACTTCTTGCTGCTTCGTCCGGTTCTTCTGCCAGAGGACATCCGCTTTATGTCCCTTCCAGAGGCGCAATTGGAATCCGTCCGTCCGCAAATGGATGGGTGGCTTTCACTTGTGTTTCAGGTAATGGGCGGATACGTTCTGGCGACCGGAGTTTTGACCGTCACGCTCGCGCTCACCGCCTTTCGTGAGCACGACAGAGGTGCCGGTATCGGTGCGCTCACTGGCGGAATTTCGTCCATTGGCTTGATGACCGTTGTCAACTTTTCCATCGGCTCAGACTTCAAGTGGATTCTATTGACCGCAGGTCTGCTGTGGGCGTCCAGTTTAATAGTTTTTTGGCTAGAGAGGCGACGGATGGCGGAGCTTCCTTGATTTTCGATTGCCGATCGGGCAATGCCACCCCAGAATTCAAAGGGATGAAAATGATGAGCAAGAAGTCGAAAAAAATAGAGATCGCAGAGCCTGATGACTACAAACTGGCACTTCATGGCTTGCAAATCGAACTGGTCAAGTTTCAAAAACATCTGATCAAGAACGACCTGCGGATTCTGATTATTTTTGAAGGCCGGGATGCCTCGGGCAAGGATGGGGTGATCAAGCGCATTACCGAACATCTCAGCCCGCGCGAGACCCGGGTGGTGGCACTCGGCAAGCCCTCTGACCGCGATACCCATAGCTGGTATTTCCAGCGCTATGTCGCCGAACTGCCCGCGACTGGCGAAATGGTCCTGATGAATCGCAGTTGGTACAACCGGGCTGGCGTCGAGAAGGTCATGGGTTTCTGCACCAAGACCGAACTGGCGGAGTTCATGGGCGCAGTGCCCCAGTTCGAGCGATTGCTGGTCAACTCTGGCACGCAGATTTTCAAATATTATCTCGACATTTCCAAATCCGAACAGAAGCGCCGGCTGAAGGAACGCCGGGTCGATCCGCTGAAGCAATGGAAAGTAAGCCCGATTGACAAGACCGCGCTAAGCCACTGGGACGATTATTCGGCTGCGCGCAACGAGATGTTCGCGCGCACGCACAGCGAAGATCTGCCGTGGCATGTGGTGCGGGCCGATGACAAGAAGCTGGCCAGGTTGAACGTCATTCGCCACCTGATGTCGCGGGTTGACTGCCCGGACAAGGACAAGCACCTCGCGCAGCCGGACCCCGAAATCGTCTTCGACTATGCCGAGCACCACGTGAAAAGCGGCGCCATTGCGCCGTGAGAGACATCACCGATCCGACGCCGGGGTCACGCTGACAGGCCGATCGCAGAAGCGCCCGGGAGTACCAGTCGAGGTGCCGCATGCCTTGGATCTTGGCCTTTGTTGTCACTCCGCTCCGGGTGGGCGCGGCGCAAGCCGGCCCGGCAAGCGCAGGCTGGAACCTCCAGCCAACAGGGCCACAACTGCCATCAACACAAAGGCGGCATTGGGCAGCCAGCTTACATCGAATAGCAACCCACCCGTCGCTGAACCGACCGCCGCCCCCAGGCTGGCCGCCGATGTTTGCTTGCCAAGGTCAGCGCCCGATTTATGCCCTGCATGCGCGGCAATCCAATAAGTCAGAATCGGCGACAGGATTCCGGCACTTGCCGCGACCGCGCCAATCACCGCCAGCGTCAGCACGAAGCTACCTGCCAGTGGCACCGAAAACAGCCCAACCGCCAATACGCCAAACGCCGGGGCGATCAGCCAGCGCGTAAACTCCGGCCGAACGAGCGGCGAAAATACTGCTGCCTGCACGAAGATCATCACCAGGCTACACAATGTAAACATTGTCGCGATCTGCACGGGCGTCAGGCCGAGGTCCTGTTTGCCGCGCAAGGCCAGCCCCACTTCAAACACCCCGACCCCGGCAGAGACCACGAACCCCAAGATCAGCAGCAATCGCAACTGGGGGGCCGGTGCAGGCAATGTATCCCCGGTTTTCTGCTCGACCGTGATCGAATTGGGCACGACCACGGCGACCGCGACGGCCGCCACCAGGGCCAGTGCGCCGGTGGCCAACAATGGCACTGTCAAAGTACCTGCCGCGCCACCGGCGCTACTGAGCAGGCGCGAGAGCACGACCCCCAGCGTCGGGCCAAGCAGAAATCCCGAAATGCCCGCCAGAGATACAAAGGTCAGCCTCCGCCCCAAGGCGGTTTTATCGGGCGTCAGATCGGTGACGGCGGCCAGGGCGACCGGTGTAATCGCCGCGGCAAACACGCCGCTGAACGCGCGCTCGACATAAAGCGCTGACAATGACTCGAAAAACGCCGAGGCGATCATGGTGCCGCCGAATCCGACCAGACCGATCAGCAAAGGGCGCCGACGGCCCCAACTGTCCGAAAGGCGCCCCCAGACTGGCGCAAAGGCGAACAGTGCCAGCATGTAAATGGCCGTCAAAAGCCCGGTTGCACGCGAGACCCGCGCGGACGTGCTGCCTGCATCCAACAATCGCTCGATCAAGGCTGGCAATTGCGGCAGCAGCACCCCGAATCCGACCGAAATCGTGAACACCGCCAGCATCAGCGTCGGCAGGACGACCGTGGCAGGCACGGTCGCGGCCCCCCGGTCGGCGCGCAGGCTTTGGCGTGTCATTTTTTGGTGCCCTGATTGGGTTTGTGCAATTTCGCGCAGGCAGCCCCTACAAGCGGCTGTCGCAGTTCCTCAGATTTCCGCAACGACCCTGATCAACATGTCACGCACCCGCTCTGCAAGCACCTTCAGGCCAGGATTGTCTATCGCCATCATCGAGGCCGCTGGATCGATCGCACTGACTTCAATGCCGCCATCCACCACGCGCAGGATGACATTGCACGGCAGCATCGCTCCGACGCGCGGCTCGATACCGATCGCCTGATACGCCATTTGGGGGTTGCAGGCACCCAAGATTCGGTAAGCCGACATCTCGACACCGATCTTCTTCTTCATGGTCGCTGCCACGTCGATTTCGGTCAGCACGCCAAAGCCGTTGACGGCCAAGGCAGCGCGGGTGCGGGTGTCCACTTCGGCGAGTTCGACATCTGAAATCAGCCGATTGATCGTATAGGGCATGTCAGTCCGCCTGCTATTTCCGTAAATATTTTGCCAAAGCGAGAATGCCCAAGACTACCAGAACGGTAGCCAAGATCATTCCGACGCCACCGAAGCCCATTCCATACCCGTTCATCATCTGCATCCCCAATCCAGTTTATTCGACCGCAGCCGAGCGGGCTCACAGCCCGTGACGGCTCACTTGTCATGCGCTGCGTGGTCCGTCGTGTCGGCCTTTTGAGAGTCATTCGGGGCGGAGCTGGTCATCATCTGTTGCATCATCGCACCCATTGTCGCCATTTCGGCTTTGGTCACTTGGCCATCGCCGTCTTCATCATGCATCTGGAATGTGCGCACCATCATGATCCGGGTATGAGCCGCGTACATCACGGCAAATTCTTCCAAGGAAAGCGTGCCGTTCTTGTCGGTGTCATAGGTCTCGACCTCGCCTTGGATGCCGGCAGTCAATTCCTCTGGCGAAAGGGTACCATCCATGTTGGAATCGAACATTCGCATGGCATAGCTGTTTTGGCCGCCCATCATGCCGCCGCCCATCATGCCGCCGCCCATCTCCTTCCCCATCCCCTTGTCGCCGGCAC
>JANLQT010000110.1:0-24673 GCA_031368035.1 Rhodobacterales bacterium
CTATGTTCTGCTCTACAATCAGCAACTGCCGCAGTCAGCCCTTGGCAGCAAGACACCCTTGCAGGCGATGAAGGACTGGCACAAAATGAAGCCGGAGTTGTTCAGAAAACAGCCATATCACCTTCCGGGATGTGACAGCTAATGAACAAGGAAGCTGAAAATCGCATCGCGGCTGCTGTCCGCCCTTGTCCTGTGTGTTCTGACTATGGCTCGACGCGTTGTTCGGGGTGACCCGCCATTGGTCATGCAGTTCAGTCGAAGAACGACGAATCTCCCTCGTCCAGGAACCTGAGCGCCTCTTTCGGGACGAGATCGACGCCGAGGCCCGGGCGGTCAGGCACGTCGATCATGCCGCCTTTGACGGGCATCTCGGCGAAGCCCTCGGTGATGTCGTACCAGAAGGGCTCGAACCGGGCGGGGTATTCGAAGGCGATAAAATTGTCGGGCAGAGCCGCGCAGACCTGGACCAGCGCCGCAAGCCCCAGGATGCCGTTCGCGGTGCCATGCGGCGCGATGGCGATGCCGTGCAGGTCGGCATGTTCCGCAACCCATTTCATCTCGGCCAGGCCGCCAACGTCGCATGGGTCGGGACCGATCACGTTGACCGCGTGGCTTTCGATCAGCGCCTTGTAGTTCTGGCGGAGATAGATTTGCTCGCCGGTGTGGATCGGCGTGGTCGTGGAATAGGTGATGTCGCGGTAGACGTCGGGATTGACGAAGGGGGAGTAGTCGCCGGTCACGGCATCCTCGATCCACAGCAGGTGCAGATGCTCGACCGCGCGGGCTAGGCGCAGCACGTCCAGCGGCATGAACCCCGGACCGGCATCGACGGCGGTGTTATAGCCCGCGCCCAGTGTCTCGCGCGCGGCGGTGATGCAGGCGACTAGGTGGTCCATCCCCTCTTTCGTCATCACGCCCTTGTGGGGATAGGGGTACGGGGCATCGTGCTGCACATCGCCGTAAAAGAAGTCCGGAACATCGCGGACCATCGAGGAGTGAAAACCGGTGGGCAGCTTGAACAGGCGGAACTCACCCGGGAGGGATTTGGCGTATTCGGCCCAGCGGCGATATCCGGCGGGCGTGTGCTCGGCGCCGCCTGGCACCTCGGCCTGGTAGAGGGTGCGATAGGTGCGCACCTTGTCGCGCACCTTGCCGCCCAAGAGGCGATAGACCGGAACCCCGGCGGCCTTCCCCGCGATGTCCCACAGGGCATGTTCGATGGCGCTGACGGCCGATCCGAAGGGCTTGAAACCGCCGCGCACGCGAATGCGGCGCATCACCCGTTCCACGTCGCGGGGGTCCTGGCCGACGATCCCAGTCCTTCAGGTCCAGCACCTGCGGTTTGACATAGGGCTTGGGCGTTTCGATCTGGCTCCATCCGGTGATGCCTTCATCCGTTGTGATGCGGATGACCGGGCTTGACGCGATGATCGCGCATTTCAGGTCCGTGATTTTCACTAAGTCCTCCCGTCTTTTGCCCAAGGGTTGGCCGAACATCGATTGTGGGTCATTCTTGCGCCTTGTTGGGGAAGGCGCACGCCTTTTGTCCAAGACCGCTTCGCTTACCTGAAGAAGTCGGCGTCCTCGGCGGCCAGGTAGCGCTGCGCGGCTTCGGGGATCAGGTCGACACCCATGCCGGGCCGGTCGATGACGTCGATCAGGCTGTTCTTCACGATCTGCTTGGGCAGACCCTCGACGATGTCATACCACCAAGGATCAGTGCCGGACGGATATTCAAAGGCGATGTAGTTCGCAGGCAAGGTGGCACAGACCTGGATCAACGCTGCCAGCCCCAGAACGCCGTTGCCGGTCCCGTGCGGGGCCATCAATATGCCGTGGAGATGGGCGTATTCCGCAATCCATTTCAACTCGGCAATGCCGCCTACGTCGGCGGGATCGGGGCCGACGATGTTGACGGCCTGCATTTCGATCAAGTCCTTGAAATTGTTCCGCAGGTAGACCTGCTCGCCGGTGTGGATCGGCGTCGTCGTCTGCATCGTCAGGTCGCGGTAAAGCTGGGCGTTCTGGTGGGTCGAATAATCGCCCGTCAGCATGTCCTCGCACCACATGACGTTGTATTTCTCGATGGCGCGGGCAAAGCGCAAGGCGTCGGTCGGCATCCAGCCCGGGCCGCAGTCGAGCGCGAGGCCGACCTTGTCACCCAACACGTCCTTCATCGCCGCTACGCAGTCGATCATCAGGCCCATCGAGGGCTCTTTGACCAGGCCGCTGTCGGCGAAACCGTGGAAGGGGCTTTTGACCGCCTCGCCATAGAAGAAGCCGGGAATGGATTTCATCGGGCTGTGAAAGCCGATGCCTTGCTTGATGATGTCAAAGCCTTCGGGCAGCGACAGCATCCAGCGGCAACTTTCGGCATAGCCCTCGGGGGTCAGGGAGTACAGGGGCTTGCGCAGCGAGCCGTTGTAGGTGCGGACCTTGTCGCGGACCTTGCCGCCGAGCAGTTTGTAGACCGGCACGCCGGCGGCCTTGCCTGCCACGTCCCACAGGGCATGTTCGATGACACTGACCGGTGCGCCGTAGGGTTTGAAGGCGCCCCGGTTGCGGATTTTCATCATGCAGCGTTCGACGTCGGTGGGGTCTTCACCGATCAGCGCGTCACGGAATTGCAGGATAAAGGGCTTGAGGTAGGGCTTGTAGCTTTCCGCCGCGCCATAGCCCGAGATGCCTTCATCGGTGACGATGCGGACAATCGGGTTCTTGCCGATGAGGCCGCATTTCAGATCGGTGATTTTCATGTCTGTCCCCTCCCAAGGAAATGTCAGTCACGGCGACTGGTCACAGGTCTGTCGGGCCCGGCGGTGGTAGCGGCGCGGGTCATCGGCGCATTCTCCACTTCGCGGCAACAGTCAGTCGGCATTGACCGGTTGAGATTCGCGCCCGCCTGGGCAGATGTCAGGCGCAGCCGTTCGGTGATGTGCTTGCCCGAACCGCGAACATGGGTCTCGATGATGGCGGCGGCGCGGTCCTCGTCATGGCTTTTCAGGGCGACGATCAGGGCTTGGTGTTCCTGCAACACCTCGCGTTGGCGGCGCAGCGAGACGGGTTGGCCGGCATTGATGGCGCCAAGTACCTCGCGGTGGGTCCACCAGAGATCGACGGCGTGGCGGTTGTAGTGTTGCAGGTAAATGCGGCGGTGAAACTGCGTGTCCAGTTGCGAATGCCGTGCGATATCGGCGAAGTTGAGGCTGACGATCTCTGACTGGATCGCTTCGAGCGCGGCGATATCGGCATTGGTGCAGACGCCCACGAACCAGCGGGTCAAGTAGGGTTCGATGAGCGCCTCGATCTCGTAAATATCGCGGATGAAATCTTCGTCGATTGCCCTGACACGGGCCCCGCGGTTCGGCGCAAAGACCACAAGCCCCTCGCCCCGCAATTGCTGCAACGCCTCACGGACGGGATTTGTGCTGGTCTGGTAGCGTTCGGCGAGAAGTGACACTTTCAGACGCTCGTTTGCCGTAAGTCGGCCGGACAGAACATCTTGGCGCAGCCGGGCATAGACGCTGGCGGGTGCAGCCTCTTCGCCGTCCCGAGGCTCCGTCCCTGTATATCGTTGGATCAGTAAATTCTTGTCCATACCCGCTCTTAACGCCACCGGCGGTGGTTCGCCAAGATGATCTGTGACGTTTCATACATTCTTGTTGACAGAAAAAGTGCGATTTTCGTTACTCGGGTCCACGGAAGGCGCGAGGAGGCGCCGAACAGGCGAGGTTTCCGCCTGATCACCCAAGATGCGACAGGAGAACGACCAGACCTGAAGCTGTGCTTGCACGGTCCTGAACTCAACGCGTTCATCACGAGACCGCAAAGTGCAGCCTGCGATTGGTTCATCATAGGGAGGACGATTGATGACGAAGAAGCAAGGCTTGAAGGCCCGCGCGAGTGCAGTGCGCCGCGTGGGCGCCGCGGCAAAGGTTGCGATGATTGCCAGTCTCGCGATGGGGCCAACGGTGGGGTTCGCCGAGGACATGGCGATCGACTTGTCAAAGTGGTCGCCGGACTAGGTCAAAAGCATCGCGGGAACGGCGAAGTTCGATACGGCGGCCGATTGCTCGAAGGTGACGCCGTTGGATTACAAGGGCAAGGTTTCGGTCTGGTGGACCGGGCCGAACGACGCCTCCCCGGATATCGAGCGCAAGATCAACGACGAGTTCTGGGCGGCCTGGCACAAGGCCTATCCGAATATCGAAACCGACAACCAGAACATCGACTACAACGTGCTGCTGGACAAACTGCGCACCGCGCTTTTGGGCAACGCAGCCCCGATGCTGGTGCGCCTTCAAATCCTCGGCGGGGTCGAGTTTGCTGCCAAGGGCTATCTGGAGCCGTTGAAGCCTGAAGATGTCGGTTATCCCACGTCGGATTTCTGGCCGGGCGCGATGAAGTCGGTGACCTACGATGGCACGGCATACGGCATTCCGACTAACAACGAGACCATGGCCTTCATCTGGAATGCCAAGATATTCAAGGATGCCGGACTTGACCCCGAAAATCCCCCCGCGACTTGGGATGACGTGGTGGCTGATAGCAAGATCATCCACGACAAGTTGGGGATCGCAGGCTATGGGCTGGTGGCCAAGCAAAACGCCGGCAATACCCCGTTTCGCTTCATGCCGCAGATGTGGGCGTTTGGCGGTGCTGCACTTGACGAGTCATCCGACAGCCCGACCTACAAGACGACCGGCCTGAACTCGCCCGAGGGCAAGGCGGCGTTGCAGGCGTCATATGACATGTACGTGCGCGACAAATCGGTTCCGGTGTCGGCTTTGACCAACACCCAGGCCGACAATCAAGCGCCGTTCATCGCGGGCCAGTTGGCCATGATGATCGCCCACCCTGCGGAATACGCCAAGATGCTCGACCTAGCCTCGAAAGCGACCGGGGCCGACAAGGAGGTGGCCGATGCCGTGGTGGCGAACATGCGCTACGGGCTGATCCCGAAAGGCCCGTCGCGGCGGGCGGTGGTGTTCGGCGGATCGAACATCCAGATGATCAAGAACGAGTATGTCGATGGCGGCCTAGACGTGGCGGCCGCCAAGGCGCTGGTCTGCTTCTGGACTAGCCCGGAATGGTCAACGAAGTTGGCTTGGACAGGGTCGAACCCCGGCAACCTGCAAGGCTTCCGCACCGATGCCATGAAGGAACGCCTGGACACGATCAAGTTCCTAGACGTGACAACCTCGATGCTGCCGAACGGCATCCCCTTCCCGGTGGTTCCCGAAGCGCCCGAGATCATGAACATCATCATCCCCGACATGTTGCAGAACGCTCTGACGGGCAAGATGACGGTGGACGAGGCGGCGGAGGACGCGGCCAAGAAGGTCACCGACCTGATGGGCGGCATGTAGGTCACTCGGTCCCTCGGAAGGAACCGGCGGCACGCTCGCCGGTTCCAGCCCGATCAGGAAGGCAATCTAGGAATGACCCACTCGCCAGACATCGTTGCCCGTCGCAAGCGGGTGGGTTTTCTGCACCGGATCGCAGATCACCGGGCCGAGTACCTTTACGTGCTGCCGGCGCTTTTGGTCATGATGGTGGTGATCGCGTACCCGATCTACTACACGATTGACCTCAGCTTCTACAAAACGCCCGCCAGCCTGCAATTGAAGGATAAGGTCTTTGTCGGGCTGGACAATTACAAGACCGTACTGGGCAGCGAATCGTTCCGGGCCGTCACGATCAACACGGTAATCTGGACCATTTCCTGCACCGGGTTTTCCTTCCTTTTGGGGCTATTGGCCGCTCTGGCGCTGCACCGCGAATTTATCGGGCGCGGCCCGCTGCGCGCGATCTTGCTGGTGCCTTATGTCGTCAGTGCGGTGGCGGCCTCTTACGTCTGGAAATGGCTTTACCATTCGGATTTCGGGGTGATTGGTGCTTTGTCAGTGCAGTTTGGTTTGACCGACAAGCCGATCAACTTCCTGGACAACATCCACACCGTCCTGCCCTCGCTGATCGTGGTGCAGGTCTGGCGCGAGTTTCCCTTCGCGATGATCATGCTGATGGCGGGGCTGCAAACCGTGCCGGATTCGCTGCACCGCGCGGCGCAAGTAGACGGGGCCAACACCTGGAACCGGTTCTGGCATGTCACCGTGCCGCATCTGAAAGGCGTGTCGATGGTGACGCTGTTGCTGCTGACGGTGGCGAATTTCAACGCCTTCATCGTGCCTTACGTGATGACCGGTGGCGGGCCCGCGGGTGCATCGGACATCTGGATCACCCAGATCTATCAGCTCGCCTTCGGGCGTCAGCGCTGGGGGCTGGCATCGGCCTATTCGGTGATCCTGTTCATCGTGATGATGGGCTTGGGCTATTTCTACGTCAAAGCCCTGTCCCGCGGCGACGACGTGGAGGAGAAATGAGCCTGGCCCGATCATCGCCGCGCAAGCCCACCGACTGGTGGCGCTGGAGCGGGCGTTTTTACTTGGCGATCTTGTTCGTCTTCACGGCCCTACCGATGGTTTGGATGGTGCTGACCTCGATCAAGTCCCAGTTCGCCGCCATGCAATACCCACCACAATGGTGGCCGGCCGAGCCGACGCTGGGAAACTACACCAAGCTGTTGGATCCGAGCAACCCCGCCGGCCAAGAGTTCCTGCTGTATTTCTGGAACAGCCTTTACATCTCGGTCCTGACAACGGTGCTGGGGGTCGTGGTGGCGGTGCCGGCAGCTTATGCGTTTTCGCGGTTCCGGTTTCCGGGGCGGACGTTCTTCTTTTTCTCTGTCCTCTTGCGCAACATGTTCCCGGCAGTGGTGTTCCTGATTCCGCTGTTCATCATGATGCGCTGGCTGGGACTGGTCGGCACCCATGCCTCGGTGATCCTGACCTACCTGACATTCGGTTTGCCCCTGTCGATCTGGCTGCTGAAGGGGTTTTACGACAACATCCCGATCCAATTGGAACAGGCCGCGCGGATCGACGGGGCGACGCGGTTCCAGGCGTTCCTGTTGATCGTGATGCCGCTGTCCACGCCGGGGATCATCGCGACATCGATCTTTTCGTTCATCGGGGCATGGAACGAATACATCTACGCGGCGACGTTCCTGAACAACAAGGACCGCATGACGCTGCCTGTGGGGATCCAGCGGTACTTCGCAGAATTTGCCACCGATTGGCCGGGTCTGATGGCGGCGACGTTCCTGATGAGCGTGCCGGTGGTGGTGTTGTTCTTGGTGCTGCAAAAGTATTTCGTGCGGGCGTTGACCGAGGGTGCCGTGAAGCACTGACTAAGCCGAGCCAGAAGGAAGTCGTATGGCCAGAGTGGTTCTTGACGGGGTGATGAAATCCTATGGCGCGGTGAAGGCCGTGAACAATGTCTCATTCACGGTAGAGGATGGGGAGTTCGTCGCGCTGGTCGGCCCATCCGGCTGCGGCAAGACCACCACGCTGAACCTGATCGCCGGGCTGATCCCGATTTCGGGCGGCGATATCCACATCGGCGACCGGCTGGTGAACGATCTGGACCCCAAGGACCGCGACATCGCAATGGTGTTCCAGAACTACGCGCTTTACCCCAACAAGTCGGTGTTCAAGAACCTGGCCTTCCCGTTGCAGATGCGGAAGCTGCCGAAAGCCGAGATTGACGCCAAGGTGCGCGAGGCGGCGCGGGTGCTGGACATCACCCATCTGTTGGAGCGCAAGCCGCGCGAGTTGTCTGGGGGCCAGCAGCAGCGGGTGGCGCTGGGCCGAGCCTTGGTGCGTGATCCGCGGGTGTTTCTGATGGACGAACCCCTGTCGAACCTTGACGCGCAAGCTGCGCGTTCAGATGCGGACCGAGTTGAAGCGGTTTCATCAGGATCTGCATGCGACGATCATCTATGTCACGCATGACCAGCTTGAGGCGGTCACGATGGCCGACAAGATGGCGGTGATGAGCGGCGGTGCGATGCAGCAGTATGACACACCGAAGAATGTGTTCGGCCATCCCGTCAACACCTTTGTCGCCAGTTTTGTCGGCAGTCCGGCGATGAGCTTGGTCGCAGCGACCGTGCAGCAGCAGGGCGACGAAGTTGAGTTGACCGGGCCCAGCGGGTGGCGTTTGGCTTTGTCGCCGGAAAATGCCCGCAAGGCGCTATCGGCATCGACGAAGGCAGTCGTCTTGGGGGCAAGGCACAGCACGATCACCTTGCACCACAGCGCCGTTCCGGCGGCGGTTCCCTGCAAGGTTTATACGGTGGAGCCGACCGGGGATGTGACCTTCGTGCAGGTCCATCTGGACCAGTCGATCGTCATCGTCAGCCTCGACCCGAATGCGCCGATTGCCGTGGATCAGCCCGTGTGGCTTGAATTCGATCAGGCGCGGCTGCATCTGTTCGATGGGGTAACGCAGCAGGCGCTTCAGGTTACCGCGTAACCGCCGTCGACCACAAGGACCGCTCCGGTCACGAACTTTGCCAAGGGCGAGGCGAGGAACAGCGCGGGGCCCGCGATGTCGTCGGGCTTGCCCCAGCGGGCCATTGGCGTCCGGGACAGGACGGCTTGTGATCGGGTGGGGTCGTCGCGGAGGCCCTGGGTCAGGGGAGTCTCGATCCAGCCGGGGGCGACGGCGTTGACCCGGATGCCGTCGGGGGCATAGGCGATGGCGAGCGACTTCGTCAACTGTGCCACGCCACCTTTCGATGCGGCATAACCGGGCACAAGGCCGCCGCCGAAGAACGACAGCATCGAGGCCATATTGAGGATGGTGCCCTTGCTGGCGGCGAGCAGCGGGCGGCAGAGGGTGCACATCCGCATGGTGCCGGACAGGTTGATGTCGATCACTTGATCGAACACCTCCGGGTCATGCTCTGCCCCTCGGCGGATGATCCCGGCAGCATTTACAAGATGATCCAGCCGGGTCAGACTGGCGACAAAGTGCGCCACGCATTCACGGTCCTGCGCGTCAAGGGCAATAGCGTTCAGGGAGGGGCCGCGGCAGGCTTGAGCCTCGGCCTCGGTGGCTCCGGTGACGGTGACTTGGGCACCCTGTGCCGCAAAGGCGATTGCGATGGCCTGGCCGATGCCCGACGTGCCGCCTGTGACGAGGACGGCCGCGCCATGAAGCCCGAACGGGTCAGCGGATGAACTGGTCGGCATAATCCGCCCCCAGGCCGCAAGCCGCGTAATGGGCGCGGCACATGTCGATCTTGGTGAACACATCCTCGTAGCCGAGGTGTTTTCCCCAAGGATCGACGTAATACATCACGCCGTTCACCTGGAAATAGGTGATCATCTCAATGACATTCTCGGGGACGACAAGGGTATGTGTCTCACCCGGGGGCTCAAAGACGTAAGAGCCTTCGGTGGCGATCCAGTCATGTTCAAGATAGCGCCACGAGCCTTTCAGCACGAAACCATGCACCGGTTGGGGATGGCGATGGCGGGACAGGACACCGGCTTTACGGACCCGAAGCAGGTTCATCCAGTAGCCCTGCGAGCGGTTCAGGCACAGCGGGCGGAACCAGACGTTTTCGGCTTGGGGCACCCAGATGCGCTCGTCGAGGGGGACGGCTTGGGACACGACGATTTCTTTCAGGGCGTCGGGCGGCATCGCCAGTTGGTAGGGTATCATGCGGTCGTCGGCTGGCTTATCGGTCGGCATGATGGCTCCTGTCAGGCGGCAAAGACGCGGAAGGAATGGCGGATGGTGACGGGGGCGGCGGGGTCGATCCAGATTGCCGTCGCGACGCCTCGCGCGTTGATCGGATTGGGGGCGGCGGAGACCGAGGTGTCAAGGTCAAAGTCAGAGGCCACGGGTTCAAGCCCGATTCAGCTGTAGGCGTTGTTCCAAGGCGCGGGACTGATGCCGCCGTCGATATGCCAGATTTGAAGCGACGGAAGGAGCGAGCGGTCCCAAAGGCGATCCAGGCCCGCATCTTCGTCTAGATATGTGGCGCGCAAAGGGCCGCGCATCCCGCACTGCTGGGCGCTCAGGTCGGTTCTGGGGGATAGGGGGACGTGCGACAGGTCTACCGCGAGGTTGGTGCGGGGGACGGCGTCGAGGCGCTGAAATTCCGCACCTCCGTAGCCGGGATGAACAAGTCCAAGGGCAAAATCGGCTCTGATATGCAGGCGCCCTGGCCTACCCGGGAGGCGCAGGATCGGGTGCAAGCCCGCCGAGATCGCGGTCTTGAGTCAGGCAAAGATTCGGAAGGTGCAATCCAGGGCCGGCGCGTCGGGGCGGGCGGTTAGGGTCCGCTCGACCCGCAGGACCGGCGAGGCATCGGGATAAACCAGCGCGAGGGTGATCGCCATGTCGCTGGCTGCGACCACCCCCCAATCTGCATCCGCCGCCGGGCCGTGGATGGGGCCTTGAGTTGGCCCTGAGATGACTGCGGACCACTCTGGAAACGCGCCCGGCGCGGGGCGGCCGATGCCGAAGGGCAGGCAGGCGAAATCGCCGCCAAGTTCGCGCAGATGACCGATCATCGTCGGGTCATGGACTTGGCTCATCCAAGAGGCGCGGGCGAAGAGGGTGAATGGCGCGTTAAGCAAGGCAAACATGCAGTTGGCGAGCATGGCCGCCGTGGTAAGGACGGTGGCCTGGCCGTGGGGCCAGTGCAGGTGGTGGGCGGCCATTTCCGTCTCGCGTCAGTTTCCTGTGTAGGTAAAGACCAGGATCGCGCCTGCATTGGCGACTTTGTCGCTGACACCGCCATCCAGCGTCTCGTGCAACCCGCCCGGATCGGTGGCGATGTAGATCGTCCGGCCGTCCGGGCTGATCGCCAGGTCGCGGTAACGGTTATTGGTCTGGAAATAGCGCTCGATCGGGCCTGAGGCGGACTGGCCATCGGCGGACAATGGCACCCGGTACAGCGAGCCGCGTTTCAGCGCCGTCAACAGTACTGCATTGTCAAAGCCGGGGATGATGGCCTTGGCCGGGCGATAAGCCTCGATGCTGGACGCGGCGACGGTGGGCCAACAGATGAAATGCATGTCGCCACACTTCGGGTCGGCGAAATCCCAGCCGGTGGGCACGGTGAACAGGGTGGCGATCGGCGGAGTGAAGGGCTCTTTCCATGCCGTCTCATCCTCGCGCGGAACGGAAGGGTCAATGGCGAGGTCGCTGAATTTCAGATCGGCGCAAGGCGTCGTCGCATCGGCCCAGCGGGCGTATTGGTAGGCCATGTCGTCCTGGAACCCCGCGACATGCGGCCAGCCGTAGTTGCCGCCTGACTTCAGGATATTCACCTCGTCATCGGTTTTCGGCGCCTGTTCCGAGGCGTAAAGCGTTCCATCCGGGCCAAAGGAAATGCCCTGCATGTTGCGGTGGCCATAGGTGAAGATATGGCTTTTCACGCCGTTCAGTACCGGGTTATCGGCGGGGATGGTCCCGTCGAGATTCATCCGCAGCGATTTGCCCTGGTAGGAGAAATAGTCCTGTGCCGCCATTTCCTCGGCGGTGGGCAGCCGCTGCGCCTCGATCGGGATGCACCAGTTGGCAAGCTGGTCATTCCCGCGGTCGCCGATAGTATAATAGAGCATGCCGTCGGGGCCGATCTTCATGCGCCCACTGTCGTGGTCCGCACCGGCGGGCAGGCCGTCGATCAGGTTCACCGGGTCCGACAGAAGGCCGGTGCCGGCGTCATAGCTGAACCTGACGATCTTGCCATAGATGTGCAGGTAGAGGTTGGCCGGGTCTTTCACGGCAGGATCGGCGCGGCGGGCGGGATCCCTATGGGTGTAGGCGGTGTAGACGAAATCATGGCCGGTGCCCTTGCCCAAACCGGGGTCCAGCGCCAGCCCGAGAAGGCCGTCCTGCCCGCTGTGTGTCGCCAGATCGGCAAGGGTGAAGGCCGGTGTGACTTTGCCGGTCTTGGGATCGATGCGGTCGATGCGCCCGGCGGTTCGCTCTGTCACCCACAGCATGTCGTCGGGGCCCCAGGTGATCTCCCAAGGGCCTTGCAGACCAGACACCAACACGGATTGCTCAAACGGAACCGAACCGGGTTTGGCTGAGGCGGGCGTGTCTTGGGCAAACAGCGGCAAGGGCAGAAGGCAGGCGGCAAGCGCCAGCATCAGGGGGCGTATCATCACGGCAGTCTCCTCCAACTGGCCGCGATGCTACCGGCAAGGGCACCTTCACTTCAACAACGCATGCTAATGCCACGCTTGATCGGTGAGACAGCCTGCGCCAGACTTTGTCCCGCGCGGAGTTGGGGGGAGAGACGGCATGGCGATCCGGGTGGCGGTAGGGCAGTTTCACGAATTGACGACAGAAAAGCTGCGGTTCGCGGCGCAAATCGGGGTCAAGGGCATCCAGATGAACAACCCGACCCTGCCGGGCGAGGCGCGGTGGGAACAGGCGGACGTGCGTGCCTTGGTTGAGAAGGTCGAGGCGCATGGGCTGGTGTTCGAAGCGATCGAAAACGTGCCGACGCATTTCTATCACAAGGTGATGCTGGGGCTGCCTGGGCGCGACGAGCAGATCGAGAATTACAACCATACCATTCGTGCGGTGGGCCGGGCGGGGGTGCTGATCCTCGGCTATCACTTCATGCCGAATTCGGTCTGGCGCACCGAAAAACTGGCACCGACGCGGGGTGGGGCAGGGGCGACGCAATTCGATCAGGCGGTGGTTGACGGGACACCGGACCCGGATGCGCAGCGGCGGTTCATGCCGACGACGCTGGGCCATGCGTTCTCAATGCCGGTCTATGGCAAGGGCGGGCCGGTGATTTCTGAGGACCAAATGTGGGAGAACTACCGCTATTTCATCGACGCGGTGCTGCCGGTGGCAGAGGAGGAGGGCGTCACGCTGGCACTGCATCCCGACGATCCGCCCTCACCCAGTCTCGGTGGCGTGGCGCGGCTGTTCTACCGGCCTTGGGGATTTTATCAGGCTTTCGAGATGTCGAAGGGCAGCAAGGCTTGGGGGCTGGACCTGTGCCTTGGCTGCTGTTCGGAAATGCCGGGGGGCCGGGCGAATGTGCATGAGTTGATCGAGTTCTTCGGCCCCAAGGGCCGTATCGCCTATATCCATTTCCGCGATGTGCAAGGCACGGTGCCGAACTTCACGGAATGTTTCATCGGCGACGGCAATTTCGACCCGGCGGAGGTGATGGTGCAACTGGCGCGAACTGGGTTTGACGGTTTCCTGCTGGACGATCATGTGCCAAAAATGGACGGCGACAGCGACTGGAACCACCGCGGACGCTCGCACGCAGTGGGTTATATGCAGGGGTTGATCCGCATGGGCATGTTCATGGCCGCCGGGCGTTGACCGGTACGCGGTAAAGCGAGGTCGTGGCGGTCAGCAGCATCCAGCCTTCCGGGCCGAAGGTCAGGTTGGCGGCGCGCTCGGGCAGTTTTAGCTTGCCGATCAGGGTGCCGTCGGGGGTGTAGCAATGCGCCCCATCCTCGGCGGCGCACCAGAGGCGGCCTTCGCTGTCAAACCGGATGCCGTCGAATTTCTTCGTGGCGCTTTCGGCAAAGACCACGCCGCCAGTCAGGGTGTGGTCAAGGCCAAGGGTGAAACGTCGGATGTGGTTGGGGCCGTTCGTATATTCAGTGCTGCCTGTATCGACGATAAAAAGGTGCCGTTCGTCCAGCGAGAAGGCGAGGCCGTTGGGCATAACCATGTCATGCGTCATCTGCCTGACATCGCCGGTCGCAGGGTCGAGGCGGTAGACGTGGCAGCCAGCGACCTCTGTTTCACCGCTGGCTAGCGGACCGCTGCCATAACTCGGGTCGGTGAACCAGATCGAGCCGTCCGATTTCTCGACCACGTCATTTGGCGCGCGCAGGCGTTGGCCATTGGAACGGTCGGCGAGGACGGTGATTTCGCCATCGGGCGAGGTGCGGGTGACGCGGCGGGCCAGGGTTTCGCAAGTGACGAGCCGCCCCTGGCGGTCAACCGTGTTGCCGTTCGACCCGTTCGACGGGTGGCGGAAGACCGAGGTGGAATTGCTGGCCGCATCCCACCGCAGCATGACGTTGTTGGGAATATCGGACCAAAGCAGGTAACCAGCACCAAACCAAGCCGGTCCTTCTGCCCATTCGCCGCCGGTCCAAAGCCGCTCGACCCGCCCACCTGGCACCACGCAAGGGGTAAAGCGGGGGTCGAGGATTTCGTAGGCGGGGGACTCCAAGGGACCCAGCGGCTTGGGTTCGGGCATGACTCAGCCGTTCTTCGGCAGCGGGTTCAGTTTGCGCCAAGCCTCGTACTCGCCACGCGCGTCATCGTGCAGCGGATAGTAGCGTTGCAAGGCGCCGCCCTTCAACAGCATGATCTTGGAAAACTCTTCCCATTCATGATGTTCCGAGGATTTGGCGATCACCTCTTCCGCCAGCGCCGCCGGCAGGACCACAGCGCCATCGTCATCGGCCACGATAATATCGCCCGGGATCACCGTGACGCCGCCGCAGGCGATGGGGCAGTTGTAGTCAAAGGGCATCAGGCCGGTCTGGGTGTGGAAGTTGGGGGTCAGGCCGCGAATCCACATCGGCATGTCGAGTTCGATTTGGCCAGGGTAGTCGCGGATGCAACCGTCGATGACGATGCCTGCGCCGCCGCGACCTTTGAAATAGGTCATCATCATCTCGCCGAAAATGCCCGCCGTCATGTCGCCGCGCGCATCGACAACGACCACGTCGCCTTCTTGCGCCGCGTAAAGGACATGGCGGTGCAACTGCTTTTCTGGATCGGCGTATTCCCCCTCGCCGTACAGGTCCTCACGCTTGGGCATGAACAGCAGCGTCAGCGCTGGGCCGCACATCACCCTGCCCTTGTGCCAACTGACCGGGCCGTGAATGTGGGTGTCGCGGATGCCCATGTGGGCCAGCGTACCCGCGACGGTCGCGGCGCCGATGGCCTTCAGCGCCTCGATCTGGTGCTTTGGCGGGCGGGGGATGTCCTTGGGAATCATGGTGTTTTCCTTACCAATTGGTGACCGAGCCGTCACCGCGTTTAAGATGCGGGGCTTCCCAGAATTTAAAGCTTTGCTTCTTGATCAAGTCCTCGTTGACCTCGACGCCAAGACCCGGTGCATCGCTGACCTTGTAGACGGCGTTTTCGATACGGGGTTGCACTGGGAAAAACTCGGCATTGTCGAAGCCCAGCTTTTCCGCCGGAGAGGAGCGGGTTTCCAGCCATGAGAAATTGGCGACCGCTGCGCAGAAATGGACCGTCGCGGCGGTGCAGACCGGGCCGAGCGGGTTGTGCGGCATCAGATCGACGTAGTGTGCCTCGGACCAGCCGGCGATCTTCATCGACTCGGTCAGGCCGCCCGCATTGCAGACGTCGATGCGGTTGAACTGGTGAATGTCGCGCTCGATATAGGGCAGGAATTGCCACTTCGAGGCGAATTCCTCGCCGATGGCAAAGGGCACGTCGGTCAGTTTGCGCAGCGCCTCGTAGGCTTCAGGGGTTTCATCGCGGATCGGCTCTTCGAGGAAATCGAGCGTGCCGGAGGGCATTTTCTGACAAAAACTGGCCGCCTCGGCGACGGACAGGCGGTGGTGGTAGTCGATGCCGAGGACCACGGCATCCCCCAATTCCTCGCGCGCTTTCACGCACCATTTCGCGGTGACGGGAATGCTTTCGCGGGGTTCATAGCGGCCATTTGACTGGTGGTCGGCGGGCGACAGGCGCATCGCAGTCCAGCCGTGTTCCATCAGCATCTTCGCCTGTTCGATCATTTCCGGGCCGGGCGGGGCGCCGGTCGAGGCGAAGGTCGGGATGTGACTGCGCTGCTTGCCTCCCAAAAGCTGGTGAACGGGCACCCCCAGTGCCTTGCCCTTGATGTCGTACAACGCAATATCGATGGCCGAGATGGCTGCCTGCAACACCCGGCCGCCTTCGAAATACTGGCTGCGATACATTTCCTGCCACAGCGCGCCGATGGCAAAGGCGTCGCGGCCTACCAGAAACTGGGAGTAGTGGTCGATGGCCCCTATCACCGCCCTTTCGCGGCCCGACAGGCCGCTTTCGCCCCAGCCAAAGATGCCCTCGTCGGTGTCGATCTTTACCAGCAGCTGGTTGCGAATGCCGACCCAGACGGCATAGGGTGTGATGGCGCGAATTTTCATGCGGTCACCAGTTGGTCACGGAGCCGTCGCGGCGTTTAAGGTGCGGGGCTTCCCAGAACTTGAAGCTTTCACGGGTCAGCGCCGCCTCGTCAATCTCGATCCCAAGGCCAGGGGTGGGGTCTACCGGGTAGACTGTGCCGGCCAGCTTGGGCTGGCGGGTGAAGATGTCATCCGTCATGCCGCCCGCATAAAGGTCGCCGGGGTTCACCCTTGTTTCCAGCCACGAGAAGTTTGCGACCGCAGCCGAGAAATGGATCGTCGCCGCCGTGCAAACCGGGCCGAGCGGGTTGTGGGGCATCATGTCCACGTAATGCGCCTCACTCCAGCCCGCGACCTTCATCGCCTCGGTGAAGCCGCCGACGTTGCAGAGGTCGAGCCGGTTGAACTGGTGGATACCGCGTTCGATGAAGGGCAGGAACTGCCATTTGGAGGCGAATTCCTCGCCGATGGCGAAGGGCACGTCGGTCAGTTTCCGCAGGCTTTCGTAAGATTCGGGCGTCTCGTCGCGGATTGGTTCCTCCAGGAAATCGAGCGTACCGGAGGGCATTTTCTGGCAGAAACTGGCGGCCTCGGCGACCGACAGGCGGTGGTGCCAGTCGATGCCGAGCACGACCTCGTCGCCCAGGGTCTCGCGCGCCTGAACGCAGGCGCGGGCAGTTTTGGCGATGTGCTCGCGGGTTTCGAAGATCGCGCCGGTGTCGCGGAAGTCGGGGAAGAAACGGATGGCGGTCCAGCCAGCAGCCTTCAGGGCTTGCGCTTGGGTGATCATTCCCGCAGCGTCTGGGGCATTGGTCGAGGCGAAAGTTGGGACATGCTCCCGCTGTTTGCCGCCCAGAAGCTCGTAGACCGGCACCCCAAGCGCCTTGCCTTTGATGTCATGCAAGGCGATGTCGATGGCGGAAATGGCAGCTTGCAACACCCGGCCGCCCTCGAAATACTGGCTGCGGTACATCTCTTGCCACAGCGCGCCGGTCAGGAACGGATCGCGGCCCTTCAGGAACTCGGCATAGTGCTGCACCGCGCCGACGACGGCCAGTTCGCGCCCCGACAGGCCGCTTTCGCCCCAGCCGAAAACGCCTTCATCCGTCTCGACCTTCACCACCAACTGGTTGCGATGGCCGATCCAGACCGGGAAAGGTTTGACGGCGGTGATCTTCATCTACCAGCTCCACATCGTGCCGTCTTCGGCGCGCGCGACCGGCAGGTAGGCTTGCTTATAGGGATGTTTCGCGGCGACTTTCTCATCAATATCAACGCCGTGGCCGATGGCCTCGCCGGTCAACAGGTAGCCGCCGTCCTGCGACCATGAATGCGGAAACATCTCGTGCGTGGCCTCGGTATAGCCGGAATATTCCTGAATGCCGAAGTTGGGCACCCAGCGGTCGACATGAACATTCGCCCCCATCGCGACGGGCGAGACATCCATCGGACCGTGGCAGGCCGAGCGGACGTGATAGATGGCTGCGAAATCGAAGATGCGGCGCAGGCCGGTGACGCCTCCCGCATGGACCGAGGTGACGCGGATGTAGTCGATCAGTTGTTCGGAGATCAGCTGCTGGCAATCCCAGATCGTGTTGAAAATCTCACCCAGCGCGATGGGGGTCGTGGTGTGCTGGCGGATCAGGCGGAAGCCTTCCTGCAATTCGGCGGGGACGGGGTCTTCCAGCCAGAACAGGCGATAAGGTTCGAGGTCCTTGCCCAGCCGCGCGGCCTCGATGGGGGTCAGGCGGTGGTGGGTGTCGTGCAAAAGGTGCACGTCCCAGCCGACCACGTCGCGCAGACGTTCGAACAGCTTTGGCACAAGCGGCAGGTATTTGTGGGTGGCCCAAACCTCTTCGACCGGGCGCGCTTGTACCATGCCGCCTGCAGCCTGATCGGTGTTCGGGCCGGTTCCGTAAATCGGCGGCAGGCCGGGGATAGAGACTTGGGCGCGGATAGCTTGCAGACCCTTTTCGCGCAAGGCGACGACGCCTTCGACGGTTTCTTCGATCGTCATGCCGCCGACGTGCTGGTAGATCATAACCTTGTCGCGGGATGCTCCGCCCAGCAGTTGATACAGCGGCATGTTCGCCGCCTTGGCCTTGATGTCCCATAACGCGATATCGATGCCCGAGATCGCCGCCATCGTAATCGGCCCGCGCCGCCAATAGGCGCCCTTGTAGAGATACTGCCAGATATCCTCGATCCGGGCGGGGTCCTTGCCGATCAGGATCGGGATGACGTGTTCGGTCAGGTAGGTGGCCACTGCCAGTTCGCGGCCGTTCACCGTGGCATCGCCAACGCCGGTGAGGCCTTCGTCAGTGATGATCTTGACAGTGACGAAGTTCCGCCCGGGCGCGGCGATGATGACGCGGATTTCCGTGATTTTCATAACTATATCCCTAGAACGCAGTGTCGTCGGCCGGATGGCGCCATCCGAGCAGCCGCTCAGCCTTGGCGGAGGTCATGAAGCTCCAGCGACCTTGTGGGTTGCCCTTGATCGGCACGCCAGAGAAGTACTTGGCGGCAAGTTCGACACTAGGGGCTGGATTGGCGGTGTCGGGGGCGACGATGTAGAAGACCTCGTGCCCGTTCAGGTCGGTCTGCACAGCCTTCAGGCAAGCATCTGCGGCGGCATCGCGGCGGGTATAGGCCCAGAGGTGCCTGTTCGGCTTCCAGTCCAGATTGCCGTAATGCTGCGCAGCGAAAGCGCGGTCGGGCAGGACCCAGTGGAAGCGCATCGAGGCGATGGAGATGCCTTCGTAGCGGCGGGCGAAAGCGTCGGCTTGTTGCTCGCAAATCCATTTCGACAGAGAGTAGGGGTCCTCGGCGTAGTTGGGGTGATCCTCGTCGAGCGGGAAATAATCGTAGCGCGGCTCTCGGCTGTAGGCTTGCCCGATCGCGTTCACGCTGCTGGCCTGGCAGATACGGAAGATGTTGTTTTCGACTGCGGCCCGCATCGCGTTATAGCTACCCACCACGTTGTTGTTGTGGACGACGTGGTTGGGGTCTTTCATCGGATGCGGGATCGCGGCCATGTGGATCATGGCCTCACATCCGGAAAAGGCCGCAACGAGGGCGTCATAATCCGCCGCATCGGCCTGGATATAGGTTACTCCGTCCCGAGGCTCCGTCGGTTCCAGCCGGTCAATGCTCACGACCCGGTGGCCTTGGGCGAGCCCCATGTCGGTGATCGCACGCCCTATGCCGCCGCTGCCGCCGGTCACTGCTATCTTCATGATTCAACTCGCGTAAACGGCTTGGCGCAGGCCCCGGATGTAGCCTATCGCGTAGAGGCGCCCGAAGGACGAATACCCGGCATTGGCATTGCTGTCGCCTTCGACCGTGGGGACGTGATCGGGGCGCAGGACGCCGTCAAAGCCGATGTCGCGGTAGGCCTTCATGCAGGCCAGCATGTCGGTTTGCCCGGCGTCGTGCCAGGTTTCATGGAACTTTGACGGCACGCCTCTCACGTCGCGGAAATGCACGAAACTGATCTTCTTGCCGAACTTGCGGATCGCAGCGGGCAGGTCGGGGGTCATCAGGGTGAAGTTGCCTTGGCAGAGCGTGATCGTGTTGTAGGGGCTGTCGGCGAGGTCCATCAGACGCTGATAATTGGGTATCGACCGCATGATGCGGCCTACGCCTCGGATGGGCGAAAGCGGCGGATCATCGGGGTGCATGGACAGTTTCACGCCGGCCATTTCAGCGACGGGCAGCACCTTTTTCAGGAAATAATCGAGGTTGGTCCAGAGGGCTTCCTCGTCAATCGGCGGATTGGTGGTCAGGTCTTCGGGGACATCGTTGATATCAAAGCTGGTGACAACCGACCCGCCGCGCGAGGGGGTCGCAATGTTGGTGCGGACCCAGTTGAAGTCGGTCATCCATTCATAACACCAGACCGGGATGCCGAGCTTACCCATGTTCTCCAACAGCGTGCAGACCACTGCGATTTCCTCGTCCCGCCCCGGCAAGCCGCGCTTGGCCTTGTTCAAGGGCGGGCGCGCCTCGATTACCGCCAGTTTGAAACCGCCGTTTTCGTAGGCGGTTTTCATCCGGGTCAGGGGGGCCAGATCGCCGATGCCCTCGCCGGGACGCAGGCTGTCAAACGGAAGGCCGCCGACGGCGAGGTCGATGCCGGCCTGTTTGGCCAGCTTCCACAAGGGTGTCGGGGTCGGGGCGATGAATTCGGCGATTTCCAGCATGGGTATTCTCAAACGAGGGCTTCGGAACGGACAGGAAGGAGCTCGGTCAACCGCTCTGCCGCGATGGCGGGGTGGTCGGCGTGCAAATAGCAAGCGGCGGCTTGGGTCTTGTTGATCTGATAAAGCGGTGGCTGGGTCTTGCATTGCTCCATCGCCATCGGGCAACGGCTGCGGAAGGGGCAGCCCTCGCTGCTGCCGCCAGACTCGCGCGCCTTGATCGTATCGGTGCCCCAGCGTTGGTCCAGCGTTGGCCAAGGGATCGAATCCACCAACAGCCGCGTATAGGGATGCTGCGGCGACTTGATGACCTGATCCACGTCCCCCGCCTCCATCACTCCGCCGCGGTAAAGGATGATGATGGATTTCGCGATGTGATAGGCGGTGGTCAGATCGTGGGTGATGTAGATGATCGACACGCCATGATCGCGCTGCAAATTCCGCAGGGTTTCCAGAATGCTGGCCCGTAGCGAGGCGTCCACCATCGAGACGGGTTCATCGGCGATCAGCAGGCGCGGTTTCAGCATCAAGGCACGGGCGACGTTGATGCGTTGCCGTTGGCCGCCCGACAACTGGTGCGGGAAGCGGCCCAGAACATCCTCGGGGCGCAGGCCCACCGCCGTCAGCGCCTCGTCCATCTTGTCGCGGGCCTGCTTGGCGTTGGAGGCGAGTTTGAACTGCTTGATCGGCACGCGCAGCAGGTGATCGACGGTGTAGAACGGGTTGAATACGGCGAAAGGATCCTGGAACACCGCCTGCACTTCGCGGCGGTAGGCCATGCGATCCTCACCTTGCAGGGTTGTTATGTCCTTGCCGCGGTAGATGATCTGGCCGGTGGTGGGCGGGATGAACCCAAGCAGCAGCATCGCCAGCGTGGTCTTGCCGGACCCGCTTTCGCCCGCGACGGTCAGGATCGTCGGGTCTTCTTCCTTCAGCGTCAGCGAGATGTCCTGCAACGCCACCGTCGATTTGGCGTTGATCAGCCCGCGCGAGTAGGTCTTCGAGATGTGGCGCAATTCCAGCAGGTTGGCCATTCACGCCTCCGCATCAAAAAGGTGGCAGGTGACCAGCCGGTCGCCTTGGACCATGCGCGTGACGGGGCGCACGGTTTTGCAAACCTCCATCACGCGGGCACAGCGCGGGTGGAACGAGCAGCCGCCGGGCAGGCGTAGAAGCGAGGGCGCAAGGCCGGGAATGCCCTGGAACACGCCCTTGTTTTCAAGGTTCGGCAAGGAGCTGATCAGGGCGGCGGAATAGGGGTGGATCGGGCTGGTGAACATCTGGCGCACGGTGGATACCTCGACCAGTCGCCCCGAATACATCACCGCCACGCGGTCCACGAACTGTGCCATCAGGCCCATGTCATGTCCGATCAGGATCACCGCGGCGTTGATCTGGTCCTTGACCCGGTCAATGGTTTCCATCACCTGGCGCTGGGTCACGACGTCCAGCGCCGAGGTTGGCTCGTCGGCAATGATGACCTGCGGTTGCAGCAGGATGCCGATGGCGATGCAGACGCGCTGTTTCATGCCGCCGGACAGCTCATGCGGATACATGCGGAACACCGCCGGATCGAGGTCCACCGATTTCAGCGCCTGAATGCCGCGTTCTTCGACCTGGGCACGGCTGTCGGTGATGCCATGCGAGCGGAGCGCATCCACCAGTTGCGCCCCGATCCGGATCACCGGGTTCAGCGAGTTCATCGCGCCTTGCGGGATATAGGCGATCTTGCTGAGGCGCGCCTGACGCATCTCTTCATCACTCAGCGACATAAGATCGACGTCGCCGATCACGACCCGCCCGCCTTCGATCCTGCCCGGTGGTTTGATCATCCGCATCATCGCCAAAGCCAGCGTGCTTTTGCCCGACCCGCTTTCGCCGACCATGCCAAGCTTTTCGCCGGCATTCAGGGTAAAGCTGACATCATCCAGCGCCTTGGCGCGGCCGGCGTCGGTGTAGTACGTAACCTCCAGATTGCTGACGCTGAGGACGGGCTTGTTGATCTTGGCTGACATCATGCTGTTTATTCCGACCTACGCACGCGAGGATTGGCCAATTCGTCCAGGCCCATGATGATCAGCGCCAGCGACCCGAGGATCAGCACCATCGCCACCGCAGGTTCGATCGGCCACCACCACCAGCCGTTGAAGAACGCGCCCTGACCTTGGGCCGACCAGATGATGTTGCCGAGCAGCGGTTCACGCAGCGGGCCAAGGCCCAGAACCGCCAGATAGAACGAGGCGAACACCGCCGCAAACACCTGCACCACGAAGGCGGCGGCGATGAAGGGCAGAAGGTTGGGCATGATCTCTTTGAAGATGATCCCCATCGGGCCGACGCCCGACAGTTTGGCCACGGCCACGAATTGTCGCTCTTTCATGGTCAAGACCTGACTTCGGACGACCAGCGTGGTCCCCATCCAGCCCAGCATCACGATGATCAGCGCCATGACCATGATCGTCACATCGCGCTTGTCCAGACTTCCGGCCACCACGACCTGGATCAGCAGCACCGGGATCGGGGTCAGGATTTGGCAGATGGTCTTGATGCACAGGTCCAGCAATCCGCCGAAATAGGCCGAAACGAACCCAAGCGTGACGCCGATCACTGTGCCGATGCCGCCCGCGATCAGCCCGATCGCTGCCGTTTGCCACATGCCGACGACCATCGCGGCCAGCAGGTCGCGGCCGAAGAAGTCCGTGCCCAGCGGGTATTTGAAACTGGGCGGCTTGCGGGCGGCGGCGGACAGGGGATAGGCGTGTTTGGGGTTGATCGTCAGAAAGCCGATCACCGTAAAAGCGATCAGGAACAAAAGGATCGCCAGCCCGATGGCGAGGCTTTTGTTGCGTCTTATATAGCGCATCGCCAGCCAGAACCGGTTCGGCCTGTCCGGCATCGACATCGACATCGACATGGTTGCGTCTGCCATGGTCCCAGAGCCCCTACTGATTGCGAATTCTGGGGTCGAGGAGCGGGTAGACGAACTCCATCAACACCATGAGCGTGGCGACCGCCGCCGTGATGAACAGCACGATGCCATAGATCACCGGAAAATCGTTGGACCGGATGGCACTGTTCAGCGCCAGCCCAATGCCCGGCAAGCCGAACAGCCCCTCGACCACGATGGCCGAGGTGACGACCGTTCCCAAGGCCAGCGCCAAAGCGGTCGCCTGCGGCAGCAGCGTGTTGCGCAGATAATAGTCGCGGAAGATCACGCCTGCGGTCAGGCCCTTGTGCTCCGCGAAATTCACATAATCCTCGCCCTGGATGGTGATGCCCATGCCGCGCATCGACAGAACCCAACCCCCGACCGAGCCGAGGATCAGCGACAGCGCAGGCAAGATGAGGTGCCAGAACATGTCCAGATAGAACGAGAACGATCCGTCGGGCACGAGACCGATGGAATAGGCGCCGCCCAACGGCAGCAATTTCAGGCGAAAGCCGATGAAGAACAGCAAAAGGACGCCCATGATGATCGGCGGCACCCCGGTCAGAAGCACAAAGGGCGTGGCGATCCCGCGCACCCAAGCCGGCGCCTTTGGCCAGGCCGACAGGGCGCCCAGAATGTTGCCGATGATGAAGCTGAGAATGGTCGTGACCAGCAAAAGCCCAAGCGTCCAGGGGATCGCCGTCATGATCACTTGCGTGACGCTCATCGGATAGCGGTTCAGCGAGTAGCCGAAATCCAACCGAAGGATATTGGCCAGATATTCTTGATATTGATGCCACAGCGGCTGATCCAGCCCGAATTGTTTGGTGTAGCTTTCGATGATTTTTTCGAGGTCCACCGGGGAAAACCCGCCGCTCCGCGACAATTCGGCAAAGCGTTCGCGAATGGCGTTGGTCTTGGAAAGCCTTGGGATGAAGAACACGATGGTCGAAGCGGACCAGATCACCAGCATGAGAAACAGCAGGCGCCGGAAGATCAAACGCAACATCATGGGTCAGTTCCTGTCAGGACGGCAGCAGCGCAGGGTGCGCGCAAGATGCGCGCACCCTTACTTGATCGGTGCGTTGTCAGGCTTTCTTCAGCGCGCTGACGACCAGCAGGCCGGTTTCGGCCCAGAACGCGCCATTGGTGCCCATGGCCAGATTGGCCTTGGTCGGCCAGTTGGTCCAATAGGTCTGGTTATAGGCGATCCGGTGCAGCCACTGGATGATCGGCACGTCGATCTGGTCGGTCCAGTAAATCTCCATCGCCTTAACGGCGTTGGCGTGGAAGTTCGGATCGTCCGAGGCGAGCGGTGCCATCGCATCGACCGCCGCGTCAAAGGCCGGGTTCTTGTAGCGCGAGAACCGGTTGTTGCCGGCCGAGGTGCCGATGGCGTTCGAGAAGCGGCCGTGGAACAGCTCCATTGCCGCATAGGGGTCCTTCAGGCTGGCACCGTGTCCGAACATGTACAGACCGGGCGCGCCGTCCGACATGTTCTGATAGGCGTTGGTGCCGAAGTTGATCGCAGC
>JANLQT010000126.1:0-5421 GCA_031368035.1 Rhodobacterales bacterium
ACGCGGTTTCTGGTGATCACCCACCATGCGGTGACGATGAGCCGGATGGACCGGCTGTTCGGGGTGACGATGGCCGAGCAAGGGGTCAGCCAGCTGGTGTCGGTCGATCTGAAACGGGCGGCGGCGCTGGTGGCCTAAGAGCCTCCGGCGGGGATATTTTTGCCTTCTGTGAATGGACAGGGGGTGAGCAATCGCGAAGGTTGCACGCGTGCACCTTTGGTTAGCGAATTGAGAACACGGGGTTTCGCCTTTTTCGTTAGGATTCCGTTTACCACGATCAGCGTGAAATGACCTGTAGGCGGTCGGTCAGCGTGACCTCGCCGTCCTGTTCAACCGAGCACAAAAGGCCGCGCAGGCGGAGGGGTTTGGTCCCGGGATTTCGCAGCCAATCGTAGGCGTCAGTCCCGTAGCGGACCTTCCATTTCACGCAGCCGTCGTTCCAAACCTCGCTGACGCGCAGGACAGCGGTGCCGGCTTGGATCAGGCTGCCCACGGGCAGGTTCGCCTCGGTGCAGTCGAGATCGGCGAGGATGGGATCGCCGGGATGCGGGGTGTTCGCGCGGCCGCGCCAGGCGAGGCCCGCGACGCGGGTGGGCAGGATGGAAATCTGGATGCCGGGATGCGGGGAGCCGTCCGGCAGGCGCAGCCAGGGTTCGGTCAACCAACGCTCGCCGGGGATGGCGGCGGCGCGGGTCAGGTGAAGGCGGTCCGGAAACTGCCGCTCGCCTCGGGCGGGGCGCAGGCAGAGGCAGGATATTGGGGCGTCGGTTTTCGGGGCGGCGAGGATATGCGGGATGGCGGCGTCGAGTTCGGCGCGGGTAACGGTGGCAGGGTGGGTCACAACGCGGCCAGTAGCGCAGCGGTGGGCCAGCCGTCGGCGGGCAGGCCAAGGCGGTGCTGTTCTTTCTGCACGGCGGCGCGGGTGGCGGCCCCGAGGATGCCGTCGATCTTGCCAACATCATAGCCCTTGGCGGTCAGCTTCTTTTGCAGCGCGGCCATGGCGTCGGCAGACAGGGCCGGGTCGGGGTGGCCTGCGTCATAGGCGGCGGCCCCTTGGATGCGGGTGGCGAAATAGGCGGCGGTGGTGACGTAGACGAAGCTTTTGTTCCACTCGAACAGCACCTTGTAGTTGGGGTAGGCGAGGAAGGCGGGGCCTTTCCGACCTTGCGGCAGCAGCAGGCTGGCGGGCAGGTTGGCGAGTTTGCCTTCGCGCGGTTTGACGCCCATCGCGGCCCATTGGCTGGCGGGCAAAGCGTTGTCGAGGCTGGAGAGGGACCAATCCATCTGCGCGGGCACGACCACCTCTTGCAGCCAGGGCTGACCTGCGGCCCAGCCGTGGTATTGCAGCAGCCGCGCGGCTGTCAGGATCGCATCGGGGGCCGAGGTTTTCAGCGTGACCTTGCCGTCGCCATCGCCGTCGACGCCGCGTTCGTAAATGTCGCGAGGCAGCATCTGGACCTGGCCAATCTCGCCGGCCCAGGCGCCGGTGGTGGCGGCGGGGTTGAAATTGCCGGCCTCGGTCAACTGGATCCCGGCGATGACCTGCGGCTGGAACAGGTCAGGGCGGCGGCAGTCATGGGCCAGGGTGACCAGGGCGTTGCGGGTGTTGAAATCGCCCTGGACCTGGCCGAAGTCGGTCACGAACGCCCAGAACGACAGGATGATCCCGCGTGAGACGCCGTATTCCGCCTCGGCCCGGGTGAAGGCGGCGTTGTATTTCTTGGAATAAACGGCGGCGTTCTGGATGCGGTTCTTGGAGATCAGGCTTTGGCTGAATTCGAGAAAGCTTTTGCGGAAGAAGCTTTGGCCGCGGTCGTGTTGCAGCACGGATTTGTCGATCTGCGCGCCTTTGAAGAAGGCCGAGATGGCAGCGTCAGAGGCACCGGCGGCCCTGGCCTCGGCGCTGATCGCGGCAACGAAGGCGCCGAAATCGCCACCACAGGGGGCGGCTGCGGCGGGAAGGCAAAGCATCGCGGCGAAAAGGGCGGGCAAGACGCTGAAAACCGGGGCGAGACGCATTACATCCTCCATAACGACGCGCCGCAGAGTAGCAGCGGCGGGGCTTAGCGCAACCTTGGTTGCGGGGCGGGGGCTGTTGCGAAGCTGTCACATATCGCGTGCAAAGCCGCAACAACACGCGGCTGTCTTGATATTAACATGTGAGGCGCCAAACTTTGCGGTGGGGTCCCCGAAAGGGGGGAGGAGGGTCAGATGCTGGAATTCTTTCACAAAGACCTGGTGCTTGCCTTGCGCTCGGCGGGCATGGCCAGTCAAAAGCGGAAGTCCCGGCTGCGGGTGCAGGTCGGGGAGGCCGTCTATCCGGTGTTGCGGATGTGGCACGATGGGCTGGCGCTGGACGCAAGTCTGACGCCGCACTTGCGCGGGCTGGTCGATGTTTATGACGGGGCCAACCACATTTACCGCTGCCTGATCGTCGCCTCTACCAGCGATGGGGGCGAGCTGGTGTGCGAGTTCAAGCATGCGACGCGGGTGCAAGACCGCGCCGCGCTGGATTATGTCCGGGATGAGAACGCACCGGTGGGCTATCTGCCGCGCGCCTGAGGCCTATTGCAGGTCGGCAAAGGCGGTTGTCAGACGCTGTACCGCGAGGGTAATGTTGCGGCGCTGCGTTGCGATATTGAAGCGCATGAAGGTCTCGCCGCCGGTGCCAAAGGCGTTTCCGTGATTCGCGGCGATCTTGGCGTCTTTCTCGATACGGGCGGTAAACTCTTCTCGTGCCATGCCGGTGCCGGCGAAATCGACCCAGGCGAGATAGGTGGCTTCCAGGGTCATCGACCGCAGCCCGGGGATGGCGTTGATGCCCGCGTCGAACAATTGGCGGTTGCCGTCGAGATACAGGTTCAGCGTATCGACCCAAGCCGCGCCTTCGGGGGAATAGGCGGCGGTTGCCATATGCATGCCGAAGCTGTTGGGCGAGATGCCCATGGCCATCATCACGGCGTTGAAGCGGGCGCGCAGGGCCTCATCCGCGATGATGACATTGCCGATATGGGCGCCGGCAATGTTGAAGGTCTTGGTGGTGGCGGTCATCATCACCAGCCGGTCTGCGATGCCCGCAAAACGCGCCATCACATGGTGCTTGTGGCCAGGCATGATCAGGTCGTGGTGAATCTCGTCCGAGATCAGGATCAGATCGTGCCGGATGCAAAAATCGGCGACGCCTTGCAGGTCCTCGGTGGTCCAGACCCGGCCGCCGGGGTTGTGGGGCGAGCACAGGATCAGCAGCTTTTCGGTGCCGGTCATCTGCGCGTCCCAGGCGGCGAAATCCATTTCTTGACGCCCGGAGGACTGGTTTAGCGGACATTCCACCACATGACGGCCCAAGGCTTTGATGACGCGGGCGAAGGCGTGGTAGACCGGGGTCATCAGGACAACGCCGTCTCCGGGGTTGGTGAAGGCTTGCAGGCACAGGGACGTGCCGTTGACGAGGCCATGGGTGGTGAAGATCCAGTCCTTGTCCACGGTCCAGCCGTGGCGCGTGCCCATCCACCAGATGATCGCGTCCTTGTAGGCCGCGTCATCGCCGAAATAGCCATAGACGCCATGCGCCGCCATCGCCTCGACCGCGCGTTGCACGCAGGTCGGCGGGCGGAAGTCCATGTCGGCCACCCACATTGCCAGACCGCCGTCGGCGGGCACGCCGAACATCGGCTCCATCATGTCCCATTTGGACGAATGGGTGCCGACCCGGTTGATCGGGGTGTCGAAATCCATCGCATTTTATCCTTCGCGAAATTCGGTGTTCCGGGTAGCCCGCCCGGCGGGGGAAGTCATCCCCAAATGCAGCAACTGCCGGGGGGGTCAGGCGAAAACCGCCGGGGACATCGGATTGCGCGCGCCGCTTGGGAAACTCTTGCCACGATCCCGCTGCCGCCTTAAATCCTGCCCATGATCCGCCCCATCCTGATCCATCCCGACCCCCGCCTCAAGAAGCTGTGTGACCCTGTGGGGCACATCACGGCCGACCTTTTGCGTCTGGCCGATGACATGCTGCAAACCATGTATGACGCGCCGGGCATTGGCCTTGCCGCGCCACAACTGGGCGTGACCAGGCGGCTGATCGTGATGGACTGTGTGAAAGACCCAGAGGCCGCGCCGCGCCCGCTGGTGCTGTTCAATCCGGAAGTCCTTTGGTCATCCGAGGACACGACCACCTATGAGGAAGGCTGCCTGTCGATCCCCGAGCAATATGCCGAGGTGGAGCGTCCGGGTTCAGTGAAAGTGCGCTGGACCGGACGGGCGGGCGAAGAGAATGAAGAGCTGTTCACCGGCCTGTGGGCAACTTGCGTGCAGCACGAGATCGACCATCTGAACGGCAAGCTGTTCATTGATTATCTGGGCGTGATGAAGCGGCAGCTGATCACGCGGAAGATGGAAAAGCTGAAGCGCGAACGCGCGCGCGGCGAATGACGGAGCCCCGGAAAGTTGTTGACTGGCCCGCCCAAGTGCTGCGCGCCAAGGCGGCGGATGTGGCCGGCGTGACGCCCGAGGTGCGGGCGATCTGGGCCGAGATGGTGCAGGTGATGGAGGCGATGCCGGGCTATGGCCTTGCCGCCGTGCAGATCGGAGTGCCCCTGCGGCTGGCGGTCGTCGATGCCTCGGACGCGCGGGGGCAGGCGGTGTTGATGGCGAATCCCGAGGTGCTGCACGCGTCAGGCCAGATGCGCGAACATGAGGAAGCCTCGCCCAATCTGCCGGGCGTGTCGGCGGTGATCTCGCGGCCACGGGCAGTCACGGTGCGGTTCTTGAACGCCGAGGGCGTTGTGGAAGACCGGGATTTTGTCGGGCTTTGGGCGACCAGCGCCCAGCATCAGATCGACCATCTGGCGGGCCGCATGTATTTCGACCACCTCTCGCCGGTAAAGCGCAAGATGCTGATCGCCAAGGCGGAAAAGCTGCGGAGGCGTGGATGAGGCTGGTGTTCATGGGCACGCCCGCGTTTTCGGTTCCGGCCCTGCGGGCGCTGGCTGGGGTCCATGAGATCGTTGCCGTCTATACCCAGCCGCCGCGTCCGGCGGGGCGGGGCAAAGGGCTGCGCAAAAGCCCGGTGCAGGACGCGGCCGAGGCTTTGGGCCTGCCGGTGCGGCATCCCGACCGGTTGAAATCGCCCGAGGTGCAGGCGGAGTTTGGCGCGCTGGGCGCCGACGTGGCGGTGGTGGTGGCTTACGGGCTGATCCTGCCGCAGGCGGTGCTGGACATGCCGCGGTTGGGATGTCTGAACATCCACGCGAGCCTGTTGCCACGTTGGCGTGGGGCGGCACCGATCCACCGCGCGATCCTGGCCGGGGATGCCGAAACCGGGGTGGCGATCATGCAGATGGAGGCGGGGCTGGACAGCGGTCCGTTGCGCCTGATGAAGGCGCTGCCGATCGGGGCGGAAGAGACCACGGCGGACCTTCA
>JANLQT010000132.1:0-10845 GCA_031368035.1 Rhodobacterales bacterium
GGGCAGGGCACCGAATCCATCGGGATGCAGGGAATGAACCGGGGCCGCGTCACGATGAACTGGCTGAAGGTCTGGTTGGTCATGCCGACATTGAAGGCCGGGGTATAGGCCATCTGCACTTCCACGATGATCACATAATCCCCCGCCGTCATCGTCGGAATATGTCCCGCATAATTCTGCAGCGTCACCGTGGTCAGTTCCGGCAACTGGGCATAGGGCGAGCGCGACCAGTGCACTTCAAACCGCTGGTTGGTGGCGCTCCAGGTCACGGACGTCACCCGCAGCTTGGCATTGCTGTCGGCGTCGATCAGATATTCCATCACCTTGTCCATGCCGACCACATAGGCCGAGGTCAGCGAAATGGTGGTCGGATTTTCGCGGCTGATCATGTCCGAGATCGTATAGGCCGCCTTTTGCAGCGTGTTCAACGACCGGAACGCGTCCCAATAGGCGAACAGCCCGACATAGGCCCACAGCAAGATCGGCAACGCAATCACGCCCTCGGCCAGAACCGTGCCGCGCTCTTCCCGGGCAAAGCGGGCGAAGGGCTGGCGCAGGCGGGACATCAGGGTGCGTCCAGTCTTGGTGCGTCCAGTTGGGGCATTCATCGGGTCGGACATCACGGGCCTCACGTCGGTTCGACGACAAAGGCTGACCGCGAGATCAGCGCATAGCCGCCCAGGCTGTCCACCGACAGGCCAAGGCCGATGCCGGAAGTGGGGAAAATCGCATCCTGAATGACGCAGACCCGCACCAGCATCACATCGTTCTGCTGACCGATCTGCAGCGCCACCACGGGCTGAATCTGCTCGTCGCGGTTGTGATGCAGGCGGTCGGAGCGCCGGGGATCGCCCAGGTCGAGGTGCTGACCCGGTCCAGCTGGATCATCAGGTTGGCTTCACAGTTCGAAAACACGATGGTCAGCGAGCAGATCTGGGTGCGCAGCGACGCCTCGGTCACGTTGGTCAAATGCCCCAGCCGCAGCTCGCGCATGCTCTGGTCCACCGACTGATCCAGCAGGATCTGCCGCACCATCAGCAGGCTGCTTTCAAACGAGGCCATGAAGATGGTCAGAAAGACCGGCACCATCAGCACGAATTCCATCGTGGCTGTGCCGTCCTCGCGCCACAGCCATTTGCGCAGCCGGTTGAAAAGGCTGATCATTGGGTAAGCCTCAATTGCGAGATGTTGTTGGCAATGGCCTTGAAGGCGGTGGTGATGGTCAAGGTGGTGGCGTCAAAGAAATGCGCTTGCGAGGTGGCGCAGGCGCGCAGCTGGGTCAGGCCGATGGCCGGCGCTTCAAACCCGATCGTATAGACGACGACGCCGTTGATCTTGGCCTGGGCGCAGCTAAGCTGCAACTGGCTGTCCTCGGTCGTGGTCGAGCCATAAGAGGCCTCCATCGCCGTAATCGCGTCGTTATAGGCCGTGGTGCGCGTGTTGGACGAGGTGCCAAGGGCGCGGGCATAGAACTGCCACGCGACATAGCTGTCGCGGAACGTCGCCCAGACGTCCTTGTAATCCAGCTGGACACGGCCCGTGCCCGAATCGTAAGGCGCGGCAATCCAGGCTTCCACCGTGTTGGTGCCGCTGGTGCAGCTGGCCGAAACGCACAGATGGGGCACCCAATAGGTGTTGGTCCCCGCAGCCGCTGGCCGCGTTCCGGTGTGCTCGACCGAATAATACCCATCGCCGAGCGATTTCCAGATCGGCGACGGACCGTCCTTGTGGTCGTCAAGGACCTGCTCGTGCAGCGTGTTCTCGCCGTCGGTCATCAGCACGATGACTTTCAGCGATTCCGGATCGCCATAGTCATAGGGATGGCTGGCAAGGTTGGCCGCCATGTAGCCGCCGCCAATCAGATGGGTGAAGATCGGTTTTGCCGAAGGGTCCAGCAATTCAAGCCCCCAGCGCATGCCATACATGATCGAGGTATAGCCGCCCGCCGTCAGCCCATTGATCTTGGCATGCAGCGCAACCGGGTCCTTGGTCGGCAGCAGAACCTGATTGAAGGTGCCTTTCCGGCAATAGGCATTGCTGAAGCTGGGCGCGCCGCTGGCGGCCGAGACATAGCTGGTCGACTTCGAGGTCGAGGACATCGTATCAGCATAGGCCATTTCGGAAAACGGCACTGTGGTGCTCATCCCGGACGTGGTGAAAGCCGAGGCCGGAAGTTCCAGACAATTGCTGTTGACCATGTCGTTCTGGTGGACCGCGTTGAATTCCGCCATCAATTCTGGCGGCAGGTTCACTTGCGCGTTGTAGGGCACGATACCGATCGAGATTTTCTGATCGGGATCGCTGTTCAGCACCGTGTCGATGAAGGAATTCGCGGCGATGATCAGGTTGGCGATCTTCGCCCCCGACATCGAGCCTGAAATGTCCAGCGCCAGCATGATCTCGACATTGTTCAGCCGCTGCTCGGCCTGGCTGTGGCAGCGCGCGACCAGGTCCGCGACGCCCAGCATCTGCAGGAAGAACGACTTGGAAACGGCATCGGCATTGGCGGTCACGGTGCGATAGTTCATGCCATGGTCCACTTTGACGTTGGACAACTGCTGCGCCAGCCCGGCCTTCAGGAAATAGTCGTTGACCACGGACACCGGCGGCAAGTCCTGGCTCAGCGTGGCTGCGGCCAGCGTGGACCGGTCACAGGTGTTTTGCAGCGTGGTGCGGGTCGTTTCATAGCGCATGACGTCCACCGCGATGCCGCCCATCATGATCATCAGCACGAACAGCATCAGCCCGAACACCACCAGCGTGCCCGAGGTGTCCTTGCGAAACCGGATCACGGCGCGCCGGGCGGCACGTGCCCCCCCTGAAACCCTGGTATCCAAATGGAAACCTGCCATGACAACCTGCTCCAGGACCGCTGCCTTCGCCCAAGGACGAGACGAAGGACAGACCATTCCCCGCAGGAGGTTCTAGCAGGCAGGTCAGGGCAGAATTGGGGCAGATTTGGGCGAAAACCGTGAAGTTGCCGCAGTTTTGCGGCCCGTTTTCCGCCTTTCGCTCAGGTTCAGGCGGTTTGACGCCAAGGTGGAAACAAAAGGCCACAAACGCAGGTCCGCCTCACTGCGTCAGCTTCAATTGGGTGATGTTGGTCGCAATGGTCCGGAAGGCGGTGGAAATCGTCGTGGCCGAGGCGTCGAAGTAGTTGGCATCCGACGAGGCGCATTGCCGGATCATGTCCTGACCATGGCTCGGCGCTTCCACCGCAATGCCATAGACGATGACCCCGTTGCCCCGGGCCTGCGCGCAGGATTGCTGCAAATGGTCGTCCATGCTGGTGACGCTTTCATAGGTCTGCTTCATCGCCGAGACCTTGGCATTGTAGATATTGTTGCGCGTCGTGCCGTCGGTGCCCGTGGCGCGCGCATAGAACTGCCAGGCCACATAGGTCATCTTCAGGTTGGCCCAGATGCCCTTCCAGTCCTGCTCGACCCCGCCGTGGCCGAGGGTTTCACCCCTTTCCGCCGCGACGTGCTTTGGGCCGACGCCGCGTCAGCCCCCATCGCGCCCCTGCTTCAGCACCTCAGCTTCACCGCCGGCAAACCGAACTGGGGCGCGCCCTTCCGCTATGGCCTGTTTGAAATCCCTGACGCCGACCGCGCCCTTATCGCCAGCGCCATGGGCGTTTCGCGCCAATAAAGCAAAAATTCCGCCAAACTTGCGACACAAATTGGGTTGATAGACCAAGGTGGGGGCTGATGGTTTCGCAATGAAAACGTCTAACGTTACAGGTGGTGAAGTTATGCCTCTCGCTCGTCAGAAAACGCCGGTCCGAGGCCGGCTGCGGTCCGAGGCAGGCTCTGTATCCGCCGAAGCCGTCATATGGTTGCCGATCTTCTGCGTGATCATTGCCATCGTCGGCGACACCTCGCTGGTCTTTCTTCGCCAGGCCGAGGCCATTCGCGTGGTGCAGGACGCCAACCGGGAACTCGCGGTCGGACTGCTGACCGACGAAGCCTCGACCGAGGCCTATATCCACGCAGGTCTGGTCAACATCAGCCCCAACGCGACCGTCACCACCACAATCACCAATGGCATCATCCGGACCCGGGTGCAGATGCCGGCTTCCGACCTGACAGCGACGCATTTCTTCACGGCGCTGGAGGGGATCTCGGTGGATTTCTCAGCCGAATTCCTGTCGGAGGTTTGACCATGGCTCTCTTGCAAAGGCTGAACCGGTTTTGCGGCGATATGGCCGGGGTCGTATCGGCCTTCTCGCTGTTTCTCACCGTCACGCTGCTGATGATCGGCGGCCTGGCGCTTGATGGCTCGGCAGTGATGACCGAAAACGTGCGCCTGCAAGCCGCCAACGACAGCACCGCGCATGCAGCGCTCCTGACGCGGGAAACCAAAAGCGCCGATGAGGCAAAGGCCAAAGCGCTCGATGTGGCCAAAGCCAACCTGCCGCATACCTATTACGGCGATGTCGTGTACCTCAGCGATGTTGTATTCGGCACTTGGGATGCCAGCACCCGGAAGTTCAGGGCCGATCCGACCTCCTCTCAGGCGGTCCGGGTGCAGATGCACCGCGCCGACAGCAGCGGGAACTCATATCGCACGCTTCTGCTTTGGCTGACCAACTTGTGGAAGCTCGATATCCAGACGGCATCGACCTACCAGTCCTACAACCCGATGTGTTTCAACGAAGGTTTCGTGTCCGACGGGGTGGTGGATATCCAGTCCAACAACATGTTCGGCGACGGCTTCTGCATCCACTCCAACACCTATGTGTCGATCAACTCGAACAACACGTTCGAGCCCGGCTCGGTGGTTTCGATGCCGGACCTGCGCAATCTGCAAATCCCGTCCTCGGGCTTGCGAACCAACCTCGGTCTGGGCGCCGCCCTGCGGCAGGGGTCCTACAACATCCGCGTTCTGAACCGGATCAACGACATCATCGCCAAAGTGGGCGATCCGACCTCAAGCTACTATCGCCCCTACATCACCGACCCGGCGCCTGTCGACGTGGCCGGCAGCAAGATCGACGCCACCAACCTGCCGCCGGGGCATATCTACAATTGGAACTGCGGCGGCGGTTCCGGCACGCTCGACGGCAGCCATGGCACGATTTCGAACGTGGTGATCAAGACCAGTTGCCAGGTGAAATTCTCCGCCAATTCCGCGGTGGAAAACGCCGCGATCCTGACCACCAGCACCGATAACAAAAGCTTCAATGGCCCTAGCGGCGTGGCGCTTGGCAAGAACGACAATTGTGCCAGAGGCGGCGATGTGCAGCTGGTCAGTCTTGGCGGCATGGATTTTGCGGCCAACCTCGAGATGTATGGCAGCCAGTTGCTGGGCTTGGGACAGATCAATTTCGCCGCCAGAGCCAACGGCATCCAGGGCGCGTCAATGGTGTCGCGCACCGGCATCGACGGTACGTCCAACATGCATATGGGCATCTGCGGCACCGGGATGGAGAACAATTTCATCGCCCATTATTTCCGCCTGGTCGAGTGATCGACACCTGACCAGCCGCACCTTTCGCCGTCTGCGACACCCATTGTCGCGGACGGGGCAGGAATTCGTTCCGACCCGTTGAATAAGGCTGCAAGACCCGCAAGGCTGTGGGGTGGGCGGCAAGGGATGGCGCGATGCACTATTCGGGCTGGAAGGTCTTCACCGAAGGGCTTTTCGGGAACAAGGGCTGGACCAAGGCGTGGCGCGACCCTGCGCCCAAACCCGAATACGACGCGATCATCATCGGCGGCGGCGGGCATGGTCTGGCGACCGCCTATTACCTTGCCAAGAACCACGGCATGACCAACATCGCCGTCTTGGAAAAGGGCTATCTCGGCGGCGGCAACGTCGGGCGCAACACCACCATCGTGCGCGCCAACTACTTCCTGCCCGGCAATTCCGAGTTTTACAGCCATTCCCTGAAACTGTGGGAAAAGCTGGAGACCGAGCTGAACTACAACGTCATGCATTCCCAGCGTGGCCAAATCATCCTGTTCCACTCTGACGGCCAACGCGACGCCGCCGCCCGGCGCGGCAACGCCATCGTCAACCAGGGCGACGATGCCGAACTGCTGAGCGTGCCGCAGCTCAAGGAAATGCTGCCCTATCTCGACTACGACCAGACCCGCTTCCCGATCTACGGCGGCCTGATCCAGCGCCGGGCAGGCACCGCCCGCCACGACGCCGTCGCCTGGGGCTATGCCCGCGCCGCTGACCAACGCGGCGTGGACCTGATCCAGAACTGCGAAGTTACCGGCATCGACATCGAAGGCGGCACGGTTGTCGGCGTGCAAACCACCCGAGGCCCGATCAAGGCCAAAAAGGTCGGCATGACCGTCGCGGGCCGCTCCAGTCAAGTCGCGGCGATGGCCGGGATGCGCCTGCCGATCGAAAGCCACGTCCTGCAAGCCTTTGTCACCGAAGGCTTAAAGCCGGTCATCGACCATGTCGTCAGCTATGGCATGGGGCACTTCTATATCAGCCAATCCGACAAGGGGGGCCTCGTGTTCGGCGGCGATATCGACATGTATGCCTCCTACGCGGCTCGCGGCAACCTGCCGATGGTCGAGCATGTGATGGAGGCGGGGATGACCCTGATGCCGATGCTCGCCCGCGCCAAAGTGCTGCGGTCCTGGGGCGGCATCGTCGACATGACCCCCGATGGATCCCCAATCATCGACAAAAGCCCCATCGACGGCTTCTTCATCGACGCGGGCTGGAACTACGGCGGCTTCAAAGCCACCCCCGCGTCCGGCTGGTGCATGGCGCATCTGATGGCCACCGGCACCAGCCACGAGGTCGCCCGCCGCTTCCGCCTTGACCGTTTCCAGACCGGCCACCTCCTCGACGAGGAATCCACCGGCAGCCAGCACAACCAGCATTGAGCGCCGCGATGACCTTTGCCGCCCCTCCCTGCATCTGCGCCGAAGCCTCCGGCGGGGATATTTATGGCTTCGATGAAAACGATTTCATCTTGGCCCAAATACTCTCTGCCCTTTCTTCTTCTATCGAGGCCCCGACATGCGCCTGACCTGCCCCCTCTGCGGTGACCGTGACCGGCGAGAGTTCTACTACTATGGCTCCGACGATTACCTGAACCGTCCCGCTGCTGACGCCCCCATCGCCGCATGGGACGATATGCTGCACCTGCGAACCAACCCGGCTGGCGTGACGAAAGACCTGTGGTATCACGAGACCGGTTGCGCCTCGTGGCTTCTGGTGACGCGCAACACCGTCACCCACGAAATCCTGTCGACCGAGCGTGTCGCCGACCGCAAAGGCGGTGCCGCATGAGGATCGCTGGCAAAGGCCTGATCGACCGCAGCAAGCCCGTCAGCTTCAAATTCGACGGCAGGTCCTTCCAGGGCTTCCAAGGCGACACAATCGCCTCTGCGCTTCTGGCCAATGACGTCCGCCTGATGGGCCGCAGCTTCAAATACCACCGCCCGCGCGGCGTTCTGACTGCCGGGCCCGAGGAACCCAACGCCCTTGTCGAAGTCCTCGACGGCGGCAGCCAGACCCCCAACACCCGCGCCACTGTGCAGGAAATCTACGACGGCCTGACCGCGAAAAGCCAGAACCGCTGGCCGTCCCTCGCCTATGACCTGCTGTCGGTGAACGACCTCGCCGCCCCCTTCCTCGGCGCCGGTTTCTACTACAAGACCTTCATGTGGCCCCGCGCCTTTTGGGAGGGTCTGTACGAACCCCTGATCCGCCGCGCCGCCGGGCTTGGCACCTTGAAACGCCAGCACGAGACCGCGATTTACGAAAAAGCCTATGCCTTCTGCGATGTGCTGGTGATTGGCTCCGGCCCCGCCGGCCTGATCGCCGCCCTGACCGCTGGCCGCGCCGGGGCCGACGTGATCCTTGCCGAACAGGACAGCCTGATGGGCGGGCGTCTGCTGGTGTCGTCCGAACGGATCGGCGACCAGCCCGCCGCGACTTGGATTGGCACAACCCTCGCCGAACTGCACTCCCTGCCCAACGTCCGCCTGATGACCCGCACCACGGTGATCGGCGCTTATGATCAGGGCACCTATGGCGCGTTGGAGCGGGTCGGCCTGCACCTTCCCTCCGCTCCCCACCTGCCGCGAGAATGCTTCTGGCGCATCGCCGCCAAACAGACCGTCCTCGCCGCCGGTGCCATCGAACGCCCCATCGCCTTTGCGAACAACGACCGCCCGGGCATCCTGCTCGCCTCTGCCGCGCAGACCTATCTGGCGCGCTTTGGCGTGGCCCCCGGCAGCCGCGTCGCGCTTTACGCCAACAACGACGGCGCGCGCGAGGTGGTCCGGCAGCTCGCCGAATCTGGCGTTACTGTCGCGGCAATTCTGGACTCACGCGAGATCGCCCCCCATCTCGAAAACGTCCCGGTCTGGACCAATGCGAAAATCACCGACACCAAGGGACGCCGCGGCCTGAAATCCATCTCTGGCACCCATGCCGGGGGCGAATTCCAGTTAGAAGTCGACACGCTCCTCGTCTCAGGCGGCTGGAACCCGCTGGTGAACCTCGCCTGCCACCAGAACGGCCGCCCCCGGTGGCGAGAGGATATCGCCGCCTTCGTCCCCAAACCCGGCATGATCCCCGGCCTGACCGCCGCCGGAGCCGCGAACGGCGATTTCTCCACTCACGCAGCCTTCACCGAAGGGCAGGGTGCCGCCCTGACCGCCATGCAAGCCCTTGGTATCATGGCCAAACCCGCCGCGCTCCCGCAAGCCGAAGATACCCCCTATAACCTGACCGCCCTCTGGTCCGTGACCGGCAAAGGCCGCGCCTGGCTCGACTTCGCCAATGACGTGACGGTCAAGGACGTCAAGCTGTCCGCCCAGGAGGGCTATACTTCCGTCGAGCATATGAAGCGCTACACCACCCAAGGCATGGCCCCGGATCAGGGCAAGAATTCCAACGTCTCGGCGCTGGCGATCCTCGCCGACGCCACCGGCCGGACGATCCCCGAAACCGGCACCACCACCTACCGCCCCCCCTTCACCCCCGTGTCGATGGGCGCACTCGGGGCAGGCGCGCAAGGCGCCGGCTTTGCCCCGCAGCGCTTCCTCACTTCCGACCAAGCCAGCCGCGACCGGGGTGCGCCGATGGTGGAAGCGGGCCTGTGGTATCGCCCCAGCTATTTCCCCAAGCCGGGCGAAACGACATGGCGCCAGTCCTGCGACCGCGAAGTCACGATGGTCCGCACATCAGTCGGCGTTGCGGATGTGTCCACGCTCGGCAAGATCGACATCCAGGGCAAGGACGCCGCGCGCTTCCTTGATTTCGTCTACTCGAACACCTTCTCCACGCTTGCAGTCAACCGCGTCCGCTATGGCCTGATGCTGCGCGAGGATGGCCATGTCATGGACGACGGCACCACCGCGCGCCTCGCCGAAAATCACTACCTGATGACCACCACCACCGCCGCAGCGGGGCAGGTGGTGCGTCACCTCGACTTCATCCATCAGGCCTATTGCTCGGGTTGGCAGGTCCGCTTCATCTCCGTGACCGAGGCTTGGGCGCAGTTCGCCGTCGCGGGCCCCCTCGCCAAACTGGTGCTGAACGCGGTCCTCGACACCCGCCTGACCGACTTCCCCTTCATGTCCTGCGGCCCCGTCACCGCGCTTGGCATCCAAGCCCGCCTGTTCCGCATCTCGTTTTCCGGCGAGGAAGGCTACGAGATCGCCGTCCCCACCGCCTACGGCGAGGCGCTGTTCCGCGACCTGCTGTCCAAAGCCGAAACGCTTGGCGGCGGCGCGTACGGGATGGAGGCGCTGAACGTCCTGCGCATCGAAAAGGGCTTCATCACCCATGCCGAAATCCATGGCCGCGTCACCGCCTATGACATCGGCATGGAAAAGATGGTTGCCGCCAAGAAGGACTGCATCGGCAAAGCCGCCAGCCAGCGCCCCGGCCTGTCTGGCCCGGAACGCGAGCAACTCGTCGGCCTGCGCCCCACCTCTGCCGTTGGCGCGGGCGCACACCTGTTCAACCCCGGTGACCGCATCCACCGCGAGACGGATCAGGGCTACGTCACCTCGGTCTGCTGGTCGCCGAGCCTCGGCTGCCACCTCGCCTTGGGTTTTTTGAAGAATGGCCGCGCCCGCCACGGCCAGACCGTCCGCCTTGTCGATCACCTGCGCAAGACCGACGTCTTGTGCGAAGTCACCGATCCGATCTTCCTCGATCCGCAGGGGGCGAAACTTCGTGCCTGACCTTTTCGCCAAATCCGCCCTCGCTGGCCAAGCCCTCCTCACCGCAGGCGGCGCGACCCTGTCCGAGGCCACAATCGGCCCGATCACCTCCATCGCCGCCTTCCCCGGCATGGCCGCGAAACTGGCCAAGAAACTCGGCGGCTTCCCCGAGCCAAACCGCTTTCTCGACGGCCCCCTGCGCGTATGGACCGGCCCCGATCAAGCCTTCCTGATCGGTGAAGGCGCCCCCGACCTGACCGGCCTCGCCGCCGTCACCGACCAATCCGGCGGCTGGGCCGCGCTGACCCTCGAAGGCCCCGGGGGCGAAGCCGTCCTCATGCGCCTCTACCCGATCGACCTGCGAGCCCAAAGCTTCCCCCAAACCCACGCCGCCCGCGCCCCCTTGGGCCATATGCAATCCATCCTCCTCCGCACCGGCCCCGAAACCTTCCTGATCCTGATCTTCCGCTCGATGGCCCGCACCGCCTGGCACGAAATCGCCGAGGCAATGCTCAAGCTGGACGCCCGTATGGCGGCGGGCGTTCCAAGCTGACCCCAGACTCGGGGGCCAGCCCCCGAACCCCCGGGATATTTGTCGAAGATGATTGGCCAGGAAGCGGCGCCACTTGCTTTCGCATTTCACCGAAGCCCCAAATATCCCGGGGTCCGGGGCAGCGCCCCGGGGCTA
>JANLQT010000148.1:0-10698 GCA_031368035.1 Rhodobacterales bacterium
GAGTTCGAACAGCTTAGCGAAGGCAACAACCCCGAAGGCAACAGCTTCTTCACCAAGGTCAAAGGCTTCTGGGACGGCATGAAGTCCTGACGCCAAATCATCCATCCCCGTAGGATGGGTGATTCACCCATGCTGCCTTCCGGCCCTCGCCCCCCCGTTAACCTTTCGTTCACCATCCCCTTGCCACCCTCCGCCGCATGACCCCCCGCGGCTTCCACGAATCCCAGACCCTGTTCCCCCTTGGGGACGACGACGAATCGACTCCCGAACCCCTGTCCGGCAAGCTGCCCTCCTACATCGCCGACCACCGCAAACGCCTGCGCGCCCGGTTCATGGACGGCGGGGCGACCGCCATGCCCGACTACGAACTGCTCGAACTCCTGCTGTTCCGGTCGATCCCAAGGCAAGACGTCAAACCCCTCGCCCGGCTGCTGCTGGACACGTTCGGCGACTTCGGCCGCGTGGTCTCCGCCTCCCCCGCCCGTCTCGCCTTGGTCAAAGGCGTCGGGGACTCGGTGATCCAGGACCTGAAAATCGTCGAAGCCTCCGCCCAGCGCCTCATGCGCTCAAAAGTCCTGCACCGCCCCATCCTGTCCTCCTGGGATGCGCTGCTGGACTATTGCCACACCGCCATGGCCCACCGCGAAACCGAACAGTTCCGCATCCTGTTTCTCGACCGCAAGAACGTCCTGATCGCGGATGAGGAACAGGGCAAGGGCACCGTCGATCACGTGCCCGTCTACCCGCGCGAGGTGGTCAAGCGCGCCCTCGAACTGAACGCCTCGGCGATCATCCTGGTGCACAACCACCCTTCGGGCGACCCAACCCCCAGCCAGGCCGACATCTCCATGACGACCCAGGTGCAAGAGGCGGCGCAGGTCCTTGGCGTGGCTCTGCATGACCACCTCATCATCGGCAAATCGCGCGAACTGTCCTTCCGCTCGGAAGGCTACCTCTAGACCCAAAATCCTTCGAAGGATTTTGGCGCCTCACGGCACCGCCGCCGCCCCGATGAAATCCGGCCGCAGCCACAACTCCACCCGCCGGTTCAGCCGCCGCCCTGCCGCGGTCTCGTCACAGGCGATCGGCAGCACCCCGCCAAAGGCCATGCCCTGCGGCAGCGCCTCTACCGCGATCCCCGGCACGGCGGCCTTCAGCGCCGTCAACACCGCCACCACCCGGTCCGCGCTCAGCTGCATGTTGGACTTCGCCGACCCCGACCCATCCGAAAACCCCGCCAGGATCAGCGCCCGGTTCTTGAACGCCCCGGTCTCCAGCATCCGCGCCAGCATCTCCAGATTGTCCCGGCTCGCCGCATCCAGCCCCACACCGCCCCCGTCAAACCGGAACGTCAGGCTTGACCGTTCGGCCCCGTCCATCACCGAGGCCAGCTTCTGCAAATCCCCCAGCGAGATGGTCTTGCCCGCCCCCTTGATCGCGTTCAAAAGCCGCAAGCCGTCCTCGGTCATCGGCTGGCGCACCTCGCCCCGGCCCACATAGCCCGCCGCCTCCACCGCCGCCTGCGCCCGCGGCAGCGCCAGAAAATCCAGAAATTCCCGCGCCATCAGCGGCAGACGGCGCGGCGGCACCTCCAGAAAGATCGGCAGCGCCAGCGGATAATCCTCGGCCTTCACCGCCAGAGCCGTGGGCAGCAGCGGAAAGCCGCAACTGTCGGTCAGATCAATCACCCGGGCCGCACCCACCTCGGCCTGACCGGTGACCGCAATGCCCCAGGGGTCCGCCGCCACCGCCGCCGCCAACTCGGCCATCGTGGCGTGCACCACAGACCCGACCACCTCCTTGCCGATCCGTGCCGTCAGCGCCTGACCCAGATCGCTGTCCGGCGCCAAGGCATGCAGCACCAGCGGCATATCCGGCCCGCCCACCTCGGACCAGTTCGCGACTTCTCCCGCCAGCACCCGCGCCAACGCGGTCGAGGCGATGCGCGGCGCCGGATTGTCCGGCGCGGTGATCGCCACCAGCGCATCCGTCGCCAAAGCCCTTGCGTTCATATCCGGCGCCGGGGCTTGCGACAGCACCAAGTCCGCCGCACCCGAAGCCAGCGCTGCCCGCGCCACCTCGGGGCTGGCCGGCGTGAAGGACAACTCGGCCAGCACCTGCCCGTCCTTGGGGTCCTTCAGCAGCGCAGGCGAGCCCGGCACAAACGTCAGCCCGCGCTCGGCGGCAAAGGCCACGAACAGCGGCGGCAGCAGCGCCGCCCCCGCCTCGCTTGCGCCAAAGATCCGGATCATCGCTTTCGGCGTGGTCAGGCTGGGGCAGGCCGGCCCCTCGCAGATCACCCCCGCCGCATCGACGGTCAACGGGCCATAGGCCGACAGGATGCGGTAAACCTCGCCGTCATAGCCCTGCAACGTGCCCTCGATCGACAAGGCCCCGTCCTGCGCGGTCAGGGTCACATCCTGCGCCGACGCCGGAGCAAAAGCCCCGGTCGCAAAGACAAGCGCGGCGAAAATCGCCGCGCGCCCCAGGAAATCCGTCATGCAGTCGCCGCCTTAATTGCTGGCCGCGATCTTCATGTCCGGGAACAGATTCTTCAACACCAGATATCCGGTCTTGCCATCACATGCGGGCATCGACAGCGTCAGATCGGTCACACTGACCGCCCCGTCCGCAAAGGCCAGCGTCTGGCCCAGCATGTCATGCCCGCAGGTGTCCGCCCCGACGGCGGCCAGGATCGCCACTTCGGTTTGCACATTGACATCGGCGGGATAGGTATAAACCTCGGCCAGCAACGGCGCCGTCACCGAGGCATCGCCCAAGGTGATCAGCCAGCCGCCCTTGGGCATCGTGGTGCCGTCCGGCAGAACCCCCGGATGTTCGGCGCTGATATCGCCTGCCGTCTGCAACTCGGCCCCGCCTTCCAGCCCATGCAGCGCGAACGCGTCCCCGGCCGCCCATTGCACGCCCATCCGGCGGATGCCGGCCAGATCCGGCACGGCGGCCTGGGCCTGAACTTCGGTCCCATCCGCAAATTCCACCGCCACCGCGCCCGCCGCATCCAGCGCGGGCAGGTTGGCCATCAGGGCGCCGGCCGCGTCGGTCTTGCCTGTCACCGCCAGCCCCGCATGCCGCAGCACCACCCGTTCATTCGCATGGCAAGGCGCCATCAGCGCCAGGCCCAGTATCGCGCCGGGGCTGACCGTCAGGCCCAGCACCTGCTCGCAAGCCGGCGCCGCCGCCTGCACCGGCAGGTTCGGCACGCGGATCGCATCCTCGGGAGAGGCCGAAATCAGCACCACCCCCGGCTGCCCCACACCCGCCGCCCCGACCGAGACTTTCGGCGCCGAGGCATTGGCCACCATCTCAACCGGCACCAGCATTGCCCGCAACTCGGTCCCCACGCCCAGATTCAACGACAGCGGAGATTGCTGCGGGGTCGAGGCCGCAATGGCGCCGCCGCCGTTGCTGTGCGCCGATTGCACATATTGCCCCGCCGCAAGTGCGACAAAGACAATGACGGTAAGTCGGATCACCCGCCGCTTTCGCATCGTCGCCTTGTCGTCCTCAAGGTCCATTTCCGCAGCAGGCGCACCCTTGAGTGCACCCTTGGGCGCAGTTTCGGGCGAGCCCGATTTGCGGAAATTCGGCAATGCAAGGCGCAGCGACATAATGCCCTCCGATTCCAGTCTCGTGACCCTGGCAGGTGTCCTGGATTTGGGCCCAATTGGTCCAACAAGGGATAAGGTGACCGGCAAAACGGGCAGCGGCGTGGCAAAGTCGTGGAATGTTTCGCCTCACGAAACCGCGATCCAGGGGCGTTCGCCGCTGTCCTGCCCCATTTGCGAACACATTTCAGCCGCGCGGCAGGGCGACCCGCGCTGAAACCCCCGAATCGCGGCCGGGAATCGGTGAGACCAGCGAAAACTCCGCGCCGGCCCGTTCGGCAATCGCTGTGGCAATGGCAAGGCCAAGGCCGGCGCCGTCAGTGTCCGGCTGGCCTTTCTGGAAACGATGGCTCAAGCGCGCCAACATCTCGGGCGGCAGGGCAGGGCCCTCGTTGCTGACCGTCAGCACCGCATTGGGCGACAGATCAACCTGCACCGGGCCGTCCGGTGTGCCGTGGCGCAGGGCGTTCTCGATCAGGTTGCGCGACAGGATCCCGAAGGCATCCGGCTCGATCACCGACGGCACCGCCTGGTCCGGCAGATGCAGCGTGATGCGGCCTGCCTCGCCCGCCCGCTGGAAATCCTGCGCGATGATGCGCAGCACCACCCGCATGTCCGTGGCATCGGTCTGGCGCATCCGCCCGCCCTCGGCCCGCGCGAGTTGCATCAGCTTTTCCGACATCCGCATCAGCCGCTTCAAAACCGCCTCAATCTCGCCCGCCCGCCGGGCCGCATTGGGGTCAGCGGTTTCGGCCTTCAGCCGCTGCGCCTGCGCGATGGCGCCCGCAACCGGGGTGCGCAACTCATGCGCCGCATTCGCGGCAAAGCTGCGCTCGGCCTCGAACGCGTCCTTCAACCGGGCGAACAGATTGTTGACCTCGGCGGCAAAAGGTTCCAGCTCGCGCGGCAGGCCGGGCACATTCACCGGCGTCAGATCCTGCGCGCCCCTTCGGCGGATCGCCCGCTCCAGCGCCCGCAGCGGCGCAAAACCGCGCTGAACCGCAAGGGCAATGGCCAGCAAACTCAAGGGGATGACCAGCAGCAAGGGCAGCGACATCTCGATCATCATCGACTGCGCCAGCGCCGCGCGGTCGGCCAGAGGCTCGGCCACGGTGATGGTGACGCGGCCATCCGCCACTGCCTGCTGATAGACGCGCAAGCCGCCAACCTCTTGAAATCCGGGCGCCGAGAACTCCGGCAGCCCCGCCTCTTCGGCGCCCAGCGACTTCAGCAGCACCGTGCCATTGGCCGCCCGTACGACATAACGCACGCTTTCGTCATTGTCGGGCAAGGGGCCGACCTCGTCATCAACGTCGCGCGGTTCCAGCCCGGGGATCAGACCGCGGCCCAGGTCTTGCGTGCTTTCGACACCCCGCCCGCGCAGGTCATGCAGCGCCAGCGGCAGGATGCGCTGCGCGGTGGTTTGCAAGCCGTCGTCAAACACGTCGTTCATGCGCTGGCTCAGCTGATGCGCGGTGATCAGTGCCGCCAGCAGCCACAGCACCGTCACCGCCGTGCCAACCGCCAGCGCCAGCCGTGTCTGAAGCGACCAGCCGTTCATGGCCGGCCCAGCCGATAGCCAAGCCCGCGTTCGGTTTCCACCACCCAAGCCCCCAGTTTCTTGCGAAGGCGACTGACATGCGCCTCGATTGCGTTGCTTTCGACCGTGCGGTCAAACGAATACAGCCGCTCTTCCAGCTGCGCCTTGGACAGGATCTGCCCCGGCCGCTGCAGAAAAGCCTCAAGCAGCACCCATTCGCGCAGGGTCAGCGTCACCGGCTTGCCCGCATCCGTCACCGTCCGCGCCGCCAGATCAATGTCCAGCGGCCCCAGCGTCAGGATCGGATTGGGATCGCCGGAATACCGCCGTGCCACCGAATTGATCCGCGCCGACAATTCATCCAGATCGAACGGCTTGACGATATAATCATCCGCCCCGGCGTTCAGCCCCTCGATCCGGTCGCTGACCTGATCCAGCGCGGTCAGGATGATCACCGGCGTCACCTCGCCCCGCGCGCGCAGCGCCTTCAGGAACGCCACTCCCCGCCCATCCGGCAACATCAGATCCAGCAGCACCAGATCATGCACCCCGCCAAACATCGCATCCGAGGCCGCGCCCAGCCGCGTGACCCAGTCCACCGAATGCCCGTCCCCGGCAATCTGGTCGCGCACGGCCTGCCCCAGCACCGCATCATCCTCGATCAACAGAATTCGCATGTATCCCTGCTTGCCACCTGGGCGCTTCCCGGCACCTTGACCCCCTTAGCTGACATCAACCTGACGCGAGGAGAAGTGTTTCGTCAGCTTGCGGTAAGGCCGCTGCCCCATATCGGCGTCATCAAGAGTATTGGGAAAGGCCCGAACCATGACCGCACAGATTTCTCCGCTGCTGACGCCGCTGCTGACGGCTTTGGCCGTCACCACGGCACTGACCGCCCCCGGCCTGGCACAGGCCAAGCCGCTGACCCTGACCACCCAGCTTGCCAACTACGGCGGCAACCCGGCGTTCCTGGCGTTCTATCTGACCGACGCCAAAGGCGGCTACGTCGGCACCATGTGGCTTTCCGGGCGCCGCGCCGAGTATTTCGGGCACCTGAGCGGCTGGGTCCGCGCCTCGGGCGGCAATCTGTCAGGGCTGGACGGCGTGACCGGCGCTTCGGTCGGCTCGGGCCAGACCCTGACCATCAACCTGAACCTGCCGGATGCGATGTTCGATGCCGGCTACAAGCTGCACATCGACACCGCGGTCGAGAATATGGGCGCCATGGCCAATGACGTGGCGGTGCCGCTGGATGCGGCAGGCTCCGGGCAAAGCGTGGCCGGCAAAGGCATCATCGCCGCATTCTCGTATTCTTCCTAAGCAAGGGGAGGCCGCCGATGATCCGCGCCCTGCACCGCTGGCCCGCGCTGATCGCGGCGGCGCTTCTGTCGCTGCTGGGGTTGACCGGGGCGGCGCTGTCGCTGTTCCCGGCGCTGCAAGCCCCCGCCGGAACCGCCGGTCTGACACTGGCGCAGCTTGCCTCCCGCGTGCTGGCCTCTAACCCCGGCCTGGCCGAGATTGACCGTTCGGCCAGCGGCCAGATCACGGCGGTGATCGCGGGCAGCATGGGCGCGCAAGGCATCGACCCCATGACCGGGGTCAGCCTTGGGCGCCTGACCCCCTCGCCGCTGCTGACCTGGCTGACCGAGTTGCACCGCTCGCTGTTCCTGTCCGACACCGGGCGCATCGTGATGGCACTGGCGGCCGCCGCGATGATCGCGCTGGCGATATCCGGGCTGATGCTGCTGGCCCGCCGTTCAGGCGGCTGGGCCAGGGTGTTTCTGCCCCAGCAAGGCAAGGGCGCGTTTCATGCGGCGCTGGCGCGGCTGACGGTGGTCGGGCTGCTTTTGTCGGCCCTCACCGCGCTGTGGATGACTGCCGTGACCTTCGCCCTTGTGCCGCAGTCGGAAGCCCCGGCGTTTCCGGCACAAGTTTCGGGCACCTCGGGCATATCGGTGGCGGATATCCCCCTGCTGCAATCAACCCCCGCCGAGGCGTTGATCCAGCTGGTGTTCCCGGTGGCGGATGATCCGACCGATGTGTTCACCCTGAAAACCACCGCCGGGCAGGGCTATGTCGATCAGGGCACCGGCGCGCTGCTGGCCTGGTCGCCCAGCACGGTCTGGGACAGCCTGACCCGCCTGCTGACGGCGCTGCACACCGGCAAGGGCGCGGCCTTCACCGGGCTGATCCTTGGCCTGTCGGCGCTGGGCCTGCCGGTCCTGTCGGTGACCGGGGTGCTGCAATACCTGTCCAAGCGCCGCCGCACCCGAGGGTCAGCCCCGGCGGGCGAGGCCGATATCGTGGTGCTGGTCGCCAGCGAAGGCGGCACGACCTGGGGCTTTGCCGAGACCCTGCGCGAGGCGCTGGCGGGGCAGGGCCTCAAGGTTCACCTTGCCCCGGTGTCCGATTTCGCGCCGCACAACTGGAAACGGGCCAAGGCGGCGCTGATCCTGGCCGCCACCTATGGCGCGGGCGAGCCGCCCAGCGGGGCCACCGGGTTTCTGGGTGCGTTGGCCGCGCTGCCACAGGCGCCGCGCGTGCCGCTGGCGGTGCTGGGCTTCGGGGATCGCAGTTTCGCCGATTTCTGCGGTTTTGCGGCACAGATTTCGGCTGCCGCCGCGTCCCTTGGCTGGAACCAGATTTTGCCGCTGACCACGGTGGACCGCCAATCCTCGCAGGATTTCGCCCGTTGGGGGCGCGCGCTTTCGGCCCGGCTGGAGGTGGCCTTCGATCTGCACCATTTCCCCGACAAGCCGGTGACGCAAAGCCTGACCCTGATCTCGCGCCGCGACTATGGCGAGGCGGTGCAGGCGCCGACCGCCATCCTGCGTTTTGCCCTGCCGCGCGCGGGCCTGTGGCAACGGCTGACCTTTCAGGGCTGGCACTTTCAGGCGGGCGATCTTCTGGGCGTGGTGCCGCAGGGCAGTCCCTTGCCCCGGTTCTATTCGCTCGCCTCGGGCCGCGCCGACGGGTTCGTCGAGATCTGCCTGCGCAAGCATCCGGGCGGATTGTGTTCCACCCTGCTTCTGGGGATGGAGCCGGGCGACACCGTGCAGGCCTTCCTGCGCGCCAATCGCGGCTTTCACCCCGCGCCGGGCAAGGCGCCGGTGATCCTGATCGGCGCGGGCACTGGCATCGGGCCTTTGGCGGGGTTTGCCCGCGCCAACACCCATCGGCGCCCGATGCACCTGTTTTTCGGCCTGCGGCATGAGGCGAGCGATCTGCTGTATGCCGAAGAGCTGCGTCTGTGGCTGGAGGACGGGCATCTGACCTCGCTGCAAGCGGCGTTCTCACGCGGGACGCCCCGCAGCTATGTGCAGGACGAAGTGCGGCGGGATGCGGGGCGGCTGGTGAAGCTGGTGCAATCGGGCGCGCAGATTCTGGTCTGCGGCGGGCAGGGCATGGCGGCCGGTGTGCGTGAGGCGCTGGAAGAGGTGCTGGCGCCGCTGGGTCTGACCCCGGCGCTGCTGAAGGCCGAAGGGCGCTATGCCGAGGACGTGTATTGAGGCGGTCGCTGGCGGTGAAGCAGCGGAGGCTTCGCCAAGTCTTTTTGTTTCAAAAGAAGTTGGGGGTTTCACACCCCCAAACCCCCGTGGAGGTATTTGGACCACAGTGATGGGGCAAGGTTTGGGTTGGTTTTGGGCGCGGGCTGTTCCGCGCAAAGTTGGGAGCCAGGATATGCCGGGAAAGTCTGCCGGGAACTTTCGCCACACGCTGGGCGGGGCCACGATGGGGACAGCGTGGCAGGCGGTGATCCATGCGCCGACAGGGCGCGATCTGTCTGCGGTGCAGGCGGCGATGGCAGCGGCTGTGGGGCAGGTGGATGCGCAGATGTCCACCTATCAGGCCGAGAGCGATGTGAACCGCCTGTCCGCGGCGGCGCCCGGAGTGTGGATTGACCTGCCCCGGCATCTGGTGGCGGTGCTGGCGCGCGGTTTGCAGATCGGCGTGCAGTCGGGCGGGGCGTTCGACCTTGGGCTGGGCGATGCCGTGGAAGCCTGGGGGTTCGGGCCGGCGCTCGCGTCCGAGGCGGCGATCATCGCGGCGCGCGGCGCGGCGCGTCTGCCGGCGCATCAGGTATTGGAGCTGGATGTGGCCGGCGCGCGGGCGCTGAAACACGGCGCCATGCGGTTCGATCTGAACGGCATCGCCAAGGGTTACGGCGTGGACCGGCTGGCCGAGGTGGCCTTGTCCTTCGGCCTGACCCGGGCGCTGGTGTCGATCGATGGCGAGTTGCGCGCGCTGGACGGCCATCCGGACGGCACGCCCTGGGCCGTCGCGGTCGAACTGCCCGCGCATGACCGCCACGGCCCCCATGCGGTGGTAGAACTGGTGGACGCCGCCATCGCCACGTCGGGCGATTACCGGCACTGGGTGCAGGCCGGGACCCGCCGTTTAAGCCACACGATGGACCCCGCTTTGGGCCTGCCGCTGCTGCAAAGCCCTGCCTCGGTCAGCGTGCTGGCGCCGGATTGCGCCTCGGCCGACGCCTGGGCGACCGCGTTCATGGTGCTGGGCGAAGGCAAGGGCATGGCGCTGGCGCAGGCGCTGGGCCTCTCCGTCCTGTTCCTGACGCGCGAGGGAACCCAAATCCGCGCCGCCGGCACCGGCGCCTTCGCCCGCGACCTTGCCAAGCAGGCTTGACGCCGCCCCTCCCCTCGGGCCACCCCTGTCCTGCACCAGCGGAGACGCGCCATGACCCCCCTCACCCTGACCACCCCCGACGGCACCTGCCCCGCCACCCTGCACGGCGCCGACCTGCCCCCCGGCCGCCCCGGCGTCATCCTCTACATGGACGCCTTCGGCCCCCGCCCCGCGCTCCACGCCATGGCCGCCCGCCTCTCCGCCACGTTGGGAGCCTTCGTCCTCCTCCCCGACCTCCTCTACCGCACCCCCCACGCCCCCTTCGACCCACTCACCGCCTTCGCCTCCGAACCCACGGCCTCCCAGCTCCGCGCCCTCCTCACCGGCCTGACCCAAGCCATGACCGCCGCCGACACCGCCCACTTCCTGACCGCCCTCCCCACCACCGGCCCCATCGCCGCCCTCGGCTACTGCATGGGCGGCGCGCGAGCCCTGACCGCCGCCGGCACCTACCCCGCCCGCATCACCGCAGCCGCCTCCTTCCACGGCGGCAACCTCGCCTCCGAAGCGCCCGACAGCCCCCACCGCCTCGCCCCCGCCATGAAAGCCCGCCTCTACATCGGCACCGCCTGCACCGACGCCTCCTTCCCGGCCGAGCAATCCGCCCGCCTCGCCCTCGCCCTCCGCGACGCCGGCACCGACCACCTCATCGAGACCTACGCCCAGGCCCTGCACGGCTGGTGCGTCCCCGACAGCCGCGCCTTCCACCCCCAACTGGCCCAGCGTCACTGGCAGCGCCTCACCCAATTCCTCACCGAAACCCTGACCTGACCGCCCGCCCGAAACACCACCACCGCAACACCCCCCGCCCTACGCCTATCCTGCCCGCCTCCCCAACAGGCGCCCCCATGCAGATCACCCTCCTCCCCCTCGGCTCCATCGACG
>JANLQT010000166.1:0-3546 GCA_031368035.1 Rhodobacterales bacterium
GTCGGGCATGTTGGTGGTGGTCGAGGCTTTGCAACTGCTGAGGCCGGCCCAGTAAGCCGCAGTCTCGGGGGCAGAGACAAAACTGTCGTCCTGGCCGGCCATCTGGTAGCCGGATGGGATCGCAGCTACCGTCTTGCCTCCTGTCACCAAGACGGGAAAGCCGCCGCCATAGGGCATGTATTGGTCCGCGGTGCCCATGAAGATCATCACCGGCGTGGTCGATGACGTCTGGCAGGTGGTGCGCTGATTCTGGGTCATCACGGCCGCGACCGGGGCAATCGCCCGGATCAGCCCGGGGGCGGTGCAGGCCAGTTGGTACTGCATGATGCCGCCATTCGACTGACCCGCCGAGAAGACCTTGCTGGTCGAAACCCCGTAGGTCTTTTGCAGATAGGCCACCATGTCCTTGGTGAACTGCACGTCATCCGCGCCGCCCGCAGTCGATTCGCGGCCATCGGTCCAATGGCCGTTCAGGGCCTGGGGATAGACCGTGTAGAACCCCTCGCGGTCGGCCACATTGTCCATCAGGGTCAGGGCCTGAAGCTGCGCCGAGGTGCCGATGCTGCCGCCGTGGAACAGCAGGACCGCAGCGGGGCTCGATTTGGGCGTGGTCGGCGTGTGCACGATGAAGGTGCGCGTCAGCCCGGCCGAGGTGATGGTGATGGTCGTGCCGGTGATCGGCTTGGGATAGGTGGTCTGGCTTTGCGCTTGCGAGGCCAACGTGGTCACCGCCAGCACGGCGGCGAGGGCGGTCTTGACCAGTCTGCTGCGGGTGTTGTGCATTCTGCCTAGGTTCCTCTGTCCAGCGGCCAAGTCCTTTTGACCTGGCCGCGTCAGAGACATACCTCAGGTTGAAATCCGCACTTTTCAGGGCGGAATCGGGGCGAAAACAGTCAGCATTGTGACAACTGCAGGGAATGGCGCCTTCTTCCTCGTCAAAGTCCGTATTGTTTGAAGAACGCCACCATTTCCTCGTTGGCCGAGATGTCATTGGTGTTCTTGCCAGTCATCTTTCCGCCGGATTTGCCGGTGCCCGGCCAGGCATGGCCGCCCTCGTTGATCGAGAACAGCACGACGTCGCCGCGGTTGCAGCTGGCGAACTGGGTTTCGGTCACCGTGGTGCCGTCGCTGACCGTGTCAGGCAGGTTCGTACGGGTCGATCCGCCGCACCCGTTCAGATTGGCCCAGAACGCCGCCGTGTCCGCAGACGAGACCATCTGGTCGGTCAGCGGGCCTTTGAATTTCTCGATCATCGAGGCGAGTTTGGGATAACCGCCCTCATAGGGCATCAGCGGGTCTGCCGTGCCCATGAACATCATCAGGGGCGTGCCCTTGCCGGGATAGCAGTCGGCCTTTTGCTGTTCGGCCATGTTGGCCGCAACCGGCGCCATCGCCCGCACCAGCCCGGGCGCATCGCAGGCCAGCTTGTAGTCAAAGATGCCGCCGTTCGACAGGCCCGTGGCGAAGATCTTGGCGGGAGAGACGCCATAGGTTTTTTGCAGATAGGCCACGATATCGCGGGTGAATTGCACGTCGTTCGCGCCGCCCTGGGTGGCGATTCGGCCGTCCGTCCAGTTCTTGCCCGACGTCTCGGGATAGATCGTGATGAAACCGTCACGGTCCGCCAACGCATCCAGCCCGATGTTGCCCTGCAACTGCGCGGCGCTGCCGATGCTGCCGCCGTGGAACACCAGAACCGCGCCCGGATTGGACGTCACGTTGGCCGGAACATGCACCAGGAACGTGCGCTGCTGCCCGCCCGAGGTGATGGCGACGCTGGTGCCATCTCCCGACGCCTGCCCGCTTTGCGCGGCGGCGCGGCGCGCCTTGATTCGGTCCCGCAGGGTCTCGCTTTGCCCTTCCGAATACAGCGCGGCCAGGGTCATCGTGGCGACCAGTGCGGTGATCATTATTCTGCTGAGTTTGTGCATTTTGCCTCAAATCCTTTTGTCGCGCCCGGTGCTGCGTGTCCGGTTAAGCAGAACAACTACCAGAAGCCGGTTTTGGTTTCATCATCACGGCAAAGAGAGCCCGAACAATTCGGCGGGAACACGCGCGGCGACTGATCTGCCGGTGCAGGCTGCCTAGCGCTGCGGCAAGCCGGCCTCGGTTGCTGCCAGAAGTTCAGGCAGGAAGACCTCGGTGCACAAAATCGGGGCACCAAACAGCAGGAACAACGTCCGCCGGGCCCAGTAGAACGGGTGATCCTCCGGCCCATGGTGCCGACGGATCAGCCCGAACAGCGCGGGCATGGTCGAATCGACCTGCGCCAATTCGCGGTGCGTGAACGGGCTGGCCTTGGGTCCAGCAAACAGCAGCGCGCCTAGCGGCCTGTCGCCCAGCGTGCGAAGCACGTCGGTGTGCCGAAGTTCTGGCGCGGCATAGGCGGTCCGCGCCACGACGCAAGGCCTGCCTGCGGCCCAAAGCACCACCTCGCGAAGCGTCGCCGGGCCTTGCGAGGGGTCGATCAGCCCACCTTCGTCCGGCAGCAGCGGGGCATCTTCCTGTCGGATCACCGCAACGGTCATGGGGGCTTGCATCACCCGCTCGATTTCGGCGCTGACCGATGTGCGAATATCGGCCCAATGCCGGATGGCGGGCGGCAGGGCGGAAACAAGGTCGGACGAAAGCGGCTGCCATGCCATGACGTGACCTGTCCCCAAACCTGCAACACCCCATGCCGCGCATCATAAGCGCGCTTTCTGCCTGCGCAATGCTGCAAGCGCGAAGGGATGGGGGTGGTCTTGAAGCGGGCCGGGATGGCCCGTATGGTCGCGCGTCGATGCCCGGAAGCCAAGCGCCGGCAGCAAAGCCCCGGAAGTTCAGCAATGCCCGATGATTTCCTGCCCGTCTGCCGCCCCGGCCTGCCTCCCGCCGAGGCGTTGTTGCCCTACTTGCAGCAGATCGACGCCTCGCGCCACTACACCAACCGCGGCCCGCTGGTGCGCCTGTTGGAACAGCGCCTCGCTCAAAGCCTGAGCCTGCCCGCACATGGGCTTCGCACCGCCTCCAACGGCACCTCGGCGATCGAGATTGCGATTCTTGCCGCCGCCGGACCGGCAAAGCCGGCGCGCCCGTTCGTCTTGATCCCCTCGTATACATTCGCCGCCACCGCGCTCGCGGCGGAAAGGCTGGGGTATCTGCCGATCTTCGCCGATGTCCGGCCCGACACCTGGGCGCTGGACCTTGATCTTGCCGCATCTCACCCCCGCCTGGACCAGATCGGCCTGTTTCTGCCCGTGGCCCCCTGCGGCCGCAGTCCCGATCTGGCCGGGGCAGAGCGTCTTGCGCTGCGCACCGGGATTCCGGTGGTGCTGGACGCCGCCGCCAGTTTCGAACACCTGCAGGACCGCCCCGGCCTGATCAGCCGCACCGTGCCGATGACCGTCAGTTTCCACGCCACCAAGACCTTTTCCACCGGAGAGGGCGGCGCGGTGATCTGGGACGACGAGGCCGGTCAAGAGCGTGTCGTCCGCGCTGCGAATTTCGGCTTCAACTATTCGCGCCGGTCCGAAAGCGCGGGCACCAATGCCAAGCTCAGCGAAT
>JANLQT010000167.1:0-2043 GCA_031368035.1 Rhodobacterales bacterium
GTTGCAAGAGGTCGAGATTCTGCGCCCCGAAGGTCTGCGCCTCACCGACATCAGGCCCATGGCCCGGCTGAACGTCTCGGTCGTGGTCGAGGAAGGTGGCAAGCGCGAACAAGGCGGCACCGGTGGCGGTGGCCGTCACGGACTGGCCTCCCTGCTGGAACCCGCCATCTGGCAAGCCCAATTGCGCGAGGCTTTGCGGATCGCCCTCGTCAACCTGCACGCCGAACCCGCCCCGGCCGGCATGATGGACGTGGTCCTTGGCCCCGGTTGGCCCGGCATCCTGCTGCACGAAGCTATCGGCCACGGCCTCGAAGGCGACTTCAACCGCAAACAAACCTCGGCCTTCGCCGGCCTGATGGGTGCCCAGATCGCGGCCAAAGGCGTCACCGTGCTGGACGACGGCACCATCCCGAACCGGCGCGGCTCGATCAGCGTGGACGACGAAGGCACCCCGTCCGCCAAGAACATCCTGATCGAGGACGGCAAGTTGGTAGGCTTCATGCAAGACCGCCAGAACGCGCGGCTGATGGGCGTGGCCGCAACCGGTAACGGACGGCGCGAAAGCTACGCCCATATCCCGATGCCCCGCATGACCAACACCTATATGCTGGCCGGGACCGACAGCCCGGACAGCATCGTAGCCTCCCTCAAAGACGGCATCTACGCGGTAGGCTTCGGCGGCGGTCAGGTTGACATCACCAACGGCAAGTTCGTGTTCAGTTGCACCGAGGCCTACCGGGTGAAAAACGGCGTGATCGGGGCGGCCGTGAAGGGCGCCACCCTGATCGGCGACGGCGCCACCGCGCTGAAACACATCCGCGCGATCGGCAATGATTTGAAGCTGGACCCCGGCATCGGCAACTGCGGCAAGAACGGGCAATGGGTGCCGGTCGGGGTGGGCCAACCGACCCTGCTGATCGGCGGTCTGACAGTGGGCGGATCGGCCGCCGCGTGACCTGAACGGATGATGGGTGAATCACCCATCCTACGGACGCACCCAAGATGGGTGATTCACCCATCTTGGGTGCGTTTTACCGCAAATCCACCGGCAATAAAGCGTCCGGCAGGTTCTGATACGCCACCGGCCGCAGCCAGCGCCGGATCGACAGCGTCCCGACGCTGGTCGCACCAAAGTTGGTGCTGGCCGGATAAGGCCCGCCATGCACCTGCGCGTCCACCACCTCGACCCCGGTCGGAAAGCCATTGGCCAGGATGCGGCCCGCTTTGCGCTCCAGAATCGGCAGCAGGCTTTGCGCCAAAGGCATGTCCCCGTCGTCCAGATGCAGCGTCGCGGTCAATTGCCCGTCAAAACTCCGCGCTATTTCAAGCATCTGCGCGGCGTTCTTCACGACGATAACCAACCCCAACGGTCCGAACACCTCTTCCGCCAGCACATGGTTGCCCTGCCAGTCATCACCCGAAACCTCGAACAGATAGGGCGTGGCTTGCCGCATGTCGCAAACCGAAGTCAGCACCGACCGCACCCCGCTCTGCGCCGTCACCCGCGCCTGCCCCTGATGATAGGCCTGCGCAATCCCGTCCGTCAGCATGGTCTGCGACGGGACCTGCGCCAGCGCGGCCTTGGCCGCCTCGACAAAGGCCGTGGCCTCCGGCCCTTCGATCACCACCGCAATGCCGGGATTGGTGCAGAACTGCCCCGCGCCCATGGACAGGGACGCAGCCCAGCCTGCCGCGATACCCGCGCCCCGCGCCGCCACCGCATGCGGCAGCAGGAACATCGGATTGACCGAGCCCAGTTCGCCAAAGAACGGGATCGGTTCTGGCCGGCGCGCGCACAGGTCAAACAGCGCCCGGCCCCCTGCCAGCGACCCGGTGAACCCGACCGCCTTGATCAGCGGATGTTGTACCAGCGCCTCGCCCACATCGCGCTTGCCGCCCTGAACCAACGAAAACACCCCCGGATGCAATTCCAGCGCCTTGATCGCCGCGTCAATCGCCTGCGCGACGATCTCGCCCGTGCCCGGATGCGCCGAATGGCCCTTCACCACCACCGGACAGCCCGCCGCCAGCGCCGAGCCGGTG
>JANLQT010000202.1:0-3453 GCA_031368035.1 Rhodobacterales bacterium
AAAATCGTTCTTTGGACGGAAGGTGGCGCGGATCAAGCCCGCTGCAACGGCCCAGCCGCCACAATTGGCCCGGTCGGCGCCCCGGTCGGCGAGCCGCCCTTCGGCTCCAGCGTCACCGCCAGCACCATGCCTTCGCCCACATCGGCCAGCGTCAGCCGGCCACCTTCGGCCGGCAGCACGCCCAGCGAGACCGGCGCGTCCTTGCCGCGGATGATCCACAGCTCGTAATCATGCGCCCCGTCGGCAGGCTCGCCCGCCACGCGGGTGATGGTCAACTCGCCGCCGGTCAGCGCCGCCTGATAGCTGATGCCTTGGGCCTGCGTGGCGAGAACAGCGGTCAGATCCGGCCGGCCGGGGATGAAGGCGAACCAGGCCGCCAGCGCCAGCACCGCGATCGCGGGGCCGACGCCCCAGAACCGCTGCCAGCGTGATCCGCGGGCGGCTTTGGGGAACAGCCGCGCCTCGATCTTTGGCATCAGGTCGGGCGCCGGGGCGCTGGCAAATTCGGTGTCGAGGCCTGCGAAATGCGCCTCCCATTCGGCAATCCGCGCGGCAAAGGCCGGATCGCGCCTGGCCTGCGCCTCGGCGGCCTGCCGTTCGGCCAGACCGGTGACGCCCAGCACATATTCGGCGGCCTTCAGATCGTCGTCGTCCGGCAGGGCTGTCATGCTTCCATGCACTCCCTGAGCGAGATCAGCGACCGCCGCAACCAGGTGCGCATCGTGTTGATCGGCACGTCGAACCGCAGGGCCAGGTCCTGATAGCTTTGGCCGTCAAGATAGGCGCCGCGCACGGCCTGGGCGCGGTCCGGCTCCAGCGTGTCAAAACATTCGCCGATCCGCCGCGCCTCGCCCTTGGCGACCAGTTGCGCCTCGGCGCGCGGGGCGCTGTCCGAGACGAACTCCAGCGCAGAATCGTCCTCGGTCAGCGGCGCGCGCGCCCGCAAGCGGTCGATGGCCAGATTGCGCGCCATGGCGATCATCCAGGACAGGCCCGACCCGCGCGCCGGGTCGTAAGCCCGGGCCTTTAGCCATACGCGGGTGAATGTTTCCTGCAAAGCGTCCTCGGCTTCCTGTCTGTCCTTCAGGATACGCACCAGCACGCCCATAAGTTTCGATCCGGCCTCGGAATACAGCGCGCGAAATGCCGCACGGTCCTCGCGCGCCACCAAGACAATCAGATCGCTGATCACATCGCTTGTCATCAGGGGCAAGCCTAGCATTCCGCATCAATACGGCAAGGGCCTACCCGCGCCGCCGCCGCCGCCCATCGCTGCCGCTGCCATTGGTGTTGAAGCTGACCTCGGGCAGAGACAGCAGCGAGAACAGGTTCGGGAAGGCATCGGACGCATGCGGGATGGCCGAGGCGCTGACGAAATGTTCCTGAAAGCGCGGCTCGATCGCGGTTTCGACCTTGTGAATCCGGGTCACGGTTTCCTCGATCGCGTTGCGCGCGCCGACATTGCACAGGGCAATGCGCGCGCCGGTGCCTGCCGCGTTGCCGGCCGAGATCACATTGGCCAAGGGTGCATCGGGGATCATGCCCAACACCATGGCGTGCTTGGGGCTGATATGCGCGCCGAACGCGCCGGCAAGTGTGATGTGATCGACATGGGTGATCCCCATCTCGTCCATCAGCAGCCGCGCGCCGGCATAAAGCGCCGCTTTGGCCAGCTGGATCGCGCGGATATCGCCTTGGGTGACGCTGATCTTCGGGCCGCCGGTTTCGGTGCCGTCATACAGGACGTAAGAATGGGTGCGCCCTTCCGCCTCGCTCCGGGGGGAGCCGACCTGTTCGGCGCTGCCGATCAGGCCGCTTTGATCGACGATCCCCGCCATGCGCATCTCGGCCACGGCCTCGATGATGCCGGACCCGCAGATGCCGGATATGCCGGTCTGCTCGGTGGCGGCGGCAAAGCCGGGGTCGGTGGACCACAGATCGCTGCCGATCACCTTGAAGCGCGGCTCTTTGGTGAGGGCGTCGATTTCCACGCGCTCGATGGCGCCGGGGGCGGCGCGCTGGCCGCTGCTGATCTGTGCGCCTTCGAATGCCGGGCCGGTGGGGGACGAGCAGGCGAGCACCTGGGTTTCATTGCCAAGCAGAATTTCGGCATTGGTGCCGACATCGACGATCAGCACGGTTTCCTTGGACTTGTCGGGCTGTTCGGACAAAGCCACGGCGGCGCAATCCGCCCCGACATGCCCCGCGATGCAAGGCAGCACATAGACCCGCGCGGCGCGGTTGACGGTGTCGAGTTCCAGCTCGCGCGCGTCAAATGACAGGCTGCCAGAGGTCGCCAGTGCAAACGGCGCTTGACCCAGTTCCACCGGGTCGATGCCCAAAAGCAGGTGGTGCATGACCGGGTTGCAGACGAACACCAGTTCATAGATCGCCTTGGGGTCAGTCTTGGCCTGCACCGAGATCGACTGGATCAGCGCGTTCAGCGCGGTGCGCACCGCCGCCGTCATCTCGCGGTCGCCGCCGGGATTCATCATCGCATAGGACACGCGGGACATCAGATCCTCGCCAAAGCGGATCTGCGGGTTCATCACGCCAGCCGAGGCCAGCACCGCCCCGGTGTGCAGATCGCAAAGGTGGGCGGCGATGGTGGTGGAGCCAAGGTCGATGGCGAGGCCGAGGATCTTGCCCTCGTAAAACCCCGGCCAGATGTCCAGCAAGCGATACCGCGCGTCGTGGTTGCCCTTGTGCAGGGCGACGGTGACCTTCCACATCCCCTTGCGCAGCGCTGGTTGCAGGCGGCGCATCAAGGACAGCTCGGCGGCGATGCCCTCGACCTGCCATTGCTCTTTCAGCGCGCGGGCGAGGCGTTCGAAATCGCCGGTGGGTTCGTGCATGTCGGGCTCGTCCACCTCGACGTAAAGCAGGCGCGTGGCGGGGTCCATCTCGATGACGCGGTCCGAGGCGGACTTGCGGATGACCTGCTTGTGGACCTGGCTTTCCGGCGGCACGTCGATGACGACATCGCCCATCACGCGGGCCTGACAGCCGAGGCGGCGTCCGTCGATCATGCCGCGGATGCGCTTGTAGCGACCTTCGACCTCGTTCCATTCGGACAGCGCGTCTTCGCTGACGGTGACGCCATGCTTGGGAAACTCGCCATAGCCGGGGGTGATCTGGCATTTGGAGCAGATGCCCCGGCCCCCACAGACGCTGTCGAGATCAACGCCCAGCGACCGCGCGGCCTGCAGCACCGGCGTTCCATGGGCAAAGCGTCCCCGCTTGCCCGAGGGGGTAAAGATCACCAAAGCATCGTCGGTCATTCTCGTCTCCTGCGCGCCTTGTCGTTCTAGGCATGGATGCTGCCGGTTCAAGGCTGAAAGCGTCGTTTGGGGGGCCGGTTGCGCCGCGCGGTGCCTTGAGCGTGGTTTTCCGTCGAAAAAGCAGCGTGCGCGGGCCGGGCAAGGACTGCATTTGCCTGTTCCCGGCGGAACA
>JANLQT010000211.1:0-7288 GCA_031368035.1 Rhodobacterales bacterium
CCCGGTCCCGGCGCTGACGGTGATCGCATCATTGCCATCGCCGCCCGAAATCCCTTCCACCACCTTGGCCTGCACGCTGACCGCGTCATCGCCCGCCCCGGCATCGACGCCCGACACCAGCTTTGCGACAATCGACACCGCATCCGACCCGCCGCCGGTCGAGACATCCCCCACCGCCTGCGCCAGGATCGTCAGCGCATCATTGCCGGTGCCCGACCCGTCCACGCCATCGGTGGAAATCCCCGTCACCGTCTGCGCGACGATCGCCAGCGCATCCGACCCATCGCCGGTGTCGATCCCCGCCACCGTGCCGCCGGTCAGCGCCACCGCGTCATTGCCCGTCCCCGTCGTCACGCCCGACAGATCGGCGCCAACCGCCGAAACCGCCATCCCGCCGCTGCCAGAGGTCGCCGCCACCGCCCGGACCCCATGTGGGCCAACCGCCAGCGCCGCATAGGCCACCGAGCCGTCCTGCGGCAGGCTGCCCGTCAACTTCTGCAGCAGCGCCGCCATGCGCTGCATCCGGTGCCCGTCGCCGCGCGTGCCGCCATCGCCGTCGCCGCCCTGATGGTTGAAACGGCCCTGGCCGGTGCCGGACATGGCGACATTGACCACGGCGGCCCCGCTGCCCGTGGCCTCGCTGCCCGTGCTCTCGCTGCCCGTGGCCTCGCTGCCTGAAGCCGCGCTACCGGCACTGTCCGGCGGTGGAGTATTGGCCGCGGCGCGGTGCCAGCTGACCATCGTGGTTGACGCGTAGGAAAATCCGACCTGCATGGCTGCCCCCATGGTGAATGCCCCCAATCTGGACGCCAGAAGTGAACAGTGTGTTTCCCGTTCCCCCTGACATCCGCAGCATTTGTCGCAATCCCGCCTGAATTCAGACCCTGCCGATTTTGCATTTCCGCACACGGCCTCGCAGGCAACGCGCAGGTCCACCTCCTTGCGCGGCGGGCCTGTCGGGGGCATCTTACCCCCAGACGCAAAAGGAGCCTGTCATGGCCATCACCTCCACCGCCAGACAACCCACCTATTTCATCAGCCACGGCGGCGGGCCCTGGCCCTGGCTGTCCAACATGCGCGCCTCGCTGCACAGCCTCGAGGTGTCGCTCGCCCATATGCCGGCCGAACTGCCGCAGCCCCCCAAGGCCATCTGCATGATCTCGGGTCACTGGGAGGCGGACAGCTTCGACGTGATGACCTCACCCCATCCCGGCATGCTCTATGACTACGGCGGCTTCCCGCCCGAGACCTACAAGATCGTCTATCCCGCCCCGGGCGCACCCGAGATTGCCCTGCGCGCCGCCAACCTGATGGAGGCGGCGGGCCTGCCCGTGCGCCTCGATGCCAAGCGCGGCTTCGACCACGGCACCTTCGCCCCGGCTTACGTCATGTATCCGAAGGCCAACATTCCGATCTTCCAGGTGTCCTTGCAGCACGGTTATTCCCCCGCCGCCCATTTCGCCATGGGCCGGGCTCTCGCGCCCTTGCGCGATGAAGGCGTGCTGATCGTCGGATCGGGCCTGTCCTATCACAACCTGCGCCTGTTCGGGCCGGGCGCCAAAGTGCCGTCCAAGGCCTTCGACGACTGGCTGATGCAGGTGATGGCGATGCCGAAAGCCGAACGCACCGCCGCGCTTCTGGACTGGGAAAAGGCCCCCTACGCCCGCACCTGCCACGCGCAAGAGGACCATCTGGTCCCCCTCTTCGCCGCCCTCGGCGCGGCCGAGGATGACATGGCCACCGTCGTCTACCACGACGAGAACGTGTTTGGCGGCGTGACGGCCTCCAGCTATCGCTTCGGCTGAAATCGGCATGACCACCCGTAGGATGGGTGATTCACCCATCACTTTGGCGGGTGGTTCACCCCTTCCGAACGACCACCCGTAGGATGGGTGATTCGCCCATCACTTTGGCGGGTGGTTCACCCCTACCTAAATCATGAGTGAATCACTCATGCTGCCCGATATAGCCTGCCAGATCCCGTAACCAGTCTCCCCGCCTCAAAATCCTTCGAAGGATTTTGCAAATTTCTTCGAAGAAATTTGACGCGAACCCACGCCCCCAAATCCTAACGCTTCGTAAATCTAGACTCGCAACCCCTTGATTAAAAACGCTTCCATTTCATGTCCATGCGTGGACACTTTCACCCATGCCCCCCGCAGACCGGACAATCCGCCCGTTTGTCGATCTGAAACACCCGGGTTTCCCCATAAAGTGCATCGAACACCAGCAGCCGCCCGCGATACCCCTCCCCCGCCCCGGTCAGGTGCTTGACCGCCTCCATCGCCATCATGGACCCAACGATCCCCGGCAAGGGCGCCGCCACCCCTGCCTCGGCGCAGGTCGGAACCATCCCCGGCGCGGGACGATCCGGGAACACACATTCATAACAGGGCGTGCCCTTGGCGGGATCATACAGCGACAACTGCCCCTCCCACTGGGTGATCGCCGCCGCGATCAAGGGCTTGCCGAGGCCCGCGCAAACCCGGTTCACCAGATAGCGCGTGTCGAAATTGTCCGACCCGTCCAGCACCAGATCGACGCCCGCCACAAGCGAAGCCGCATTCTCCTCGGTCAACCGCGCCTTCACCGCCTCCACAGTCACAAACGGGTTCAGCGCCGCAATCGCCTCCCTGGCACTTTACACCTTCGGCATCCCGATCCGGGCCGTTGTATGGATCACCTGCCGCTGCAAGTTCGACGCATCGACCTCATCGTCATCCACGATGACCAGCCGGCCCACGCCCGAGGCCGCCAGATACAGCAGCACCGGAGAGCCAAGCCCCCCCGCCCCCACCACCAGCACGCTCGCCGCCTTCAACGCCTTCTGCCCCGGCCCGCCGATCTCGCGCAGCAGGATATGCCTTGCATAGCGGTCCAGTTCCGCCTCGCTGAACTTGCCCGGCTTGGGCGGCTCGGCCGCAGGCGGGGCCACCACCACCGGCACCACAGGCACCGCCTGCTTGCGCCGCAGCCACCGGAACCCCCAGACATAGACGCCAATCAGGCCCAAAGCGACCGAGCTTGCGCCCCAGGACCGCAAATCGGCCCCGCGCAGCGCCGCCAGATTGTCTCCCGCCAAGGCAAACACCAGCCCCGACAGCAGCCATACCGCGCCGACAACCCGCAGCCGCACCCTGGCCGGCGTGCCGAACACCCAGCCCAGCGCCCAAAGGCCCGCAATCAGCAGCAGCACCGCCGCCATCAGCGCCTGCCCGTCGAGCCGAACCCGCCTGTGCCGCGCCCTGTCTCGCCAAGGATGTCCGCCACCTCGAACGCCGCCTGCACCACCGGCGCGATCACCGCCTGCGCGATCCGGTCGCCGTGATGGATCGTGTAAGGCTCGGCGCCAAAGTTGATCAGCGCCACGCCAAGGGGCCCGCGATAGTCGCTGTCGATCGTGCCCGGCGTGTTGGGCAGGCTGATGCCGTATTTCAGCGCCAGCCCGGATCGGGGGCGGATCTGCATCTCAAATCCGGGCGGAATTTCCACCCTTAGGCCGGTCGGCACCACGGCGCGGTGCATCGGGTCCAGGGTAAAGCCTGTGGCGCGGTCCTCTGCCATCAGATTGGCGCGCAAATCCGCCCCGGCAGACCCCGCCGTTTCATAGGACGGCAAGGGCAGCGACCGGTCCGCGCCTTCGTCCCAGACGATCCTGACCACGGGCTGGGTCATGGCTTCAGCGCCTCGGCAATCCGCAGCGCCAGACGGCGTGCGACCTCGTCCTTGCCCATGCGCGGCCAGACCTCGCTGCCCGCTGCCGTGATCAGCGTCACGGCGTTTTCTGTGCCGCCCATGATGCCGGTGGCGGGGGAGACGTCATTGGCCACGATCCAGTCGCAGCCCTTGCGGGCGCGCTTGGCAAGGGCGTTCGCCTCGACGGATTCGGTTTCGGCGGCAAAGCCCACCACCAGCTTCGGACGGTCCCGCGCCAGTTTCGAGACGGTTGCCAAAATATCGGGATTCTCGGCAAATTCCAGCACCGGCGGCCGACCGGAGCCATCCTTCTTCAGCTTCTGCGCCGCCGCCCCCACCACCCGCCAATCCGCCACCGCCGCAGCAAAGACCGCCGCATCGGCGGGCAAGGCCGCCATCACCGCGTCGCGCATCTGCACCGCAGTTTCCACTTTTACCACCGTCACCCCCTGCGGCGGCGGCACAGGCGCAGGCCCGGTGACAAACGTGACCTGCGCGCCCAAATCGCGCAGCGCCGCCGCAATCGCCGTCCCTTGCGCGCCGGACGAGCGGTTGGCGATGAACCGCACCGGATCGATGGGTTCCTGCGTCGGTCCCGAGGTCACCAGCACATGCCGCCCCAAAAGCGGCCCATCCGCCAGCATCGCCTGAATGGCGGCCAGAATCACCTCGGGCTCGGCCATCCGCCCGGGACCGAACTCACCGCAGGCCATCTCGCCCTCGTCCGGTCCGACAAAGCGCACGCCGTCCGCCTGAGTCTGGGCAATGTTCCTTTGCGTGGCGGGGTGCAGCCACATCCGCACATTCATCGCCGGGGCCACCAGCACCGGTGTGTCGGTCGCCAAAAGCAGCGTCGAGGCCAGGTCATCCGCCCGCCCGCCTGCCATCTTGGCCAGAAGGTCCGCAGTTGCCGGGGCCACCACGATCAGATCGGCGCTGCGGGACAGCTCGATATGGCCCATCTCGGCCTCGTCCGTCAGATCGAACAGCGCCTGATGCACCTTCTCGCCCGCCAGGGCGCCGACCGACAAAGCCGTGACAAATTCCGCCCCCGCCCTGGTCAGAACCGGTGTCACGGTCATGCCCCGGGCCTTCAAGAGACGGATCAGCAGCAGCGACTTGTAGGCTGCGATGCCACCGCCGATAACCAAGAGAACGCGCTTTGACGGATGCATGACCGGCCCCCTTGCAACGACGGCCAAGGTTAGAAGCGCGCGCGGCCAAGCGCAACGGCGCTTTGAGGCCGGACGGTGTTGGGGCCGGGCGGTGTTGGGGCAGGACCGCTTTGGGGTCGGCCGGTGTCGGGGCAGGACCGCTTGGCGCGGCGACCACGGCCCGCTATAGCTCGGCGCCAACCCACCCGGACCGCCGGAGGCATGACCGTGACGCCAAGTTTTCATCTGCCCCGCCTTACGCTGGTGATCGGGGGGGCAAGGTCGGGCAAGACCGCACTGGCCGAAAGGCTGGTGCGCGGCACGGGGCTGGCCCCGACGGTGATCGCCACGGCGGAAATCCGGGATGCCGAAATGCAGGCGCGTGTGGACGCCCATCGTCTGGCCCGGGGCCAGGGTTGGGACCTGGTCGAAGCGCCGCAGGATTTGCCCAAAGCCCTGGGCCACCTGAAATCCGGCGGCGCCGTCCTGATCGACTGCATCACGCTGTGGCTCAGCAACCGGATGCTGGCCGACGCTGATCTGGCCGCGGAGTCAGAGGCGCTGGCCGATGCGCTGCAAAGCGCGCCCGGACCGGTGGTGGTGGTCACCAACGAGGTCGGCCTGTCGATCGTGCCCGAGAACGCCCTCGCCCGCCGGTTTCGCGACGAACAGGGCCGGGTCAACCAGCGGCTGGCGCAGCAGGCCGATCTGGTGCTGGGGGTCATGGCGGGGCTGCCCTTCGCCCTGAAAGGCCCCCTGCCCGCAGGACTTGTGCCATGAGGCGGCTGTATCTGGTGCGCCATGCCCCGACCCATGCCAAAACCATGGTCGGCTGGTCGGACCTGCCAGCCGATTGTTCAGATGCGGCAGCCTTTGCGCGGCTGAGTGCCTTGCTGCCGGAAACGGCGGCGCTGGTCTCGTCGGACCTGTCACGCGCGGTAGCGACTGCAGATCAGTTGAGCGGCACGCGGCGGCGCCTGCCGCATGTGCCGGGCCTGCGCGAGTTGCATTTCGGTGCCTGGGAATTGCGCGGCTTTGCCGAGATCGAAGCGGAAGACCCTGCGCATATCCGGGCATTCTGGGAACGCCCGGGCGACATAGCCGCTCCGGGCGGCGAAAGCTGGAATGGGTTGGCCGACCGGGTGACATCGGCGCTGGACGATCTGTTGGCGCAGGAGGCCGGTGATGTGATCGTGGTCAGCCATTTCGGGCCGATCGTGGCCGCGATCCAGCGCGCGGAAGGACTTGCCCCCGAGGTCGCCTTCGGGCACCGCATCGAAAACCTGTCAGTCACCGAGATCGAGGTTACGGGCGGCACCTGGCGGCTGGTGCGCGCCAATCACCTCGCGTGATCTTCGGCTGCCGGCGGTGAAGCAGCGGAGCTTCGCACGGTTTTTATGTCGGCTGCGCGGCGTTGCCGCTCACCTCCGAGTTGGGGGTTTCACACCCCCAAACCCCCGTGGAATATTTGCGCCGCAGTGATGTGGAAGGGAGATGGGGAAGTGTTTCGGGCACAATTTCCGCCTTGCCCTTGCCCCGACGGCGCGCCAGCATGGCCCATCGGAGGTGCGGGATGACCTATGAACTGGTGATCGGGGATCGCGGCTATTCCAGCTGGTCATTGCGCGGCTGGCTGCTGTTTGACGCCTTCGGGCTGCCCGTGAAGATTCGCACGGCACGGCTGTATTCGGACGCATTGCCAAATCTTCTCAAAGAGTTCTTTCCGGCCAGGACCGCACCAACCATGAAGACGCCCGAGGGTTGGGTGGTGTCCGAGAGCCTGGCGATGGCCGAGGAATTGGCGAGCCGCCACCCCGAGGCGGGGCTTTGGCCCGCGGATCCCCATGCCCGGGCCGTGGCACGCTGTCTTGCGGCGGAAATGCACGCGGGCTTTGGCGCCTTGCGCAGCCATTGCCCGATGAACCTGCGCCTGGCCTATGAGTTTTGCGAGCCGACCCCGGCGGTGCTGGCGGATCTCGCGCGGCTTGAGGTGATCTGGGCCTGGGCGAGGGCGCAGACGGGGTCCACGACGGACTGGCTGTGCGGGAATTATTCCGCAGCCGACGCATTCTTCGCGCCGGTCGCGGCGCGGATTGCAGGCTATGGCCTGCCGGTTTCGCCCGAGGCTGCCGCCTATGTCGCCGCGCATCTGCGCCACAACAGTTTCCGCCGCTGGCGCGCGATGGGGCTGGTGGATGGGGCCGATCAGCCGCTCTATGACCGGCCTTGGCCGCAAAGGGTCTGGCCCGGGCCGGTGCCTTTGAACGCCCGGTCTGTTGACGGGTTTAAAGCGGAAAACGCGGCCTGCCCCTATTCCGGCAAGCCTGTGACCCATGTGCTGGACCTGGACGGACGCCGCTTTGGCTTTTGCAACGCCTTTTGCCGCGACAAGACCGTCGCCGACCCCGAGGCCTGGCCGGCATTCATGGCGCTTTATC
>JANLQT010000295.1:0-2231 GCA_031368035.1 Rhodobacterales bacterium
AAAACCACGCCGTCATTCAGAAAGGATTTTGGCCGGGGGCGCATGTCATGAAAGAACGCCTCTTCCTCTTCGACACCAACCTCCGCGATGGGCAGCAAACCCAAGGGGTCCAGTTCTCAACCGCCGAAAAGCGGCAACTCGCCGTTGCCCTCGACGCCCTCGGCCTCGATTATATCGAAGGCGGCTGGCCGGGTGCGAATCCGACGGACTCGGAGTTCTTTGCCCAACCGCCGCAGACCCGCGCCACCATGACGGCCTTCGGCATGACCAAACGCGTGGGCCGCTCGGCGGACAACGACGACGTGCTGGCGGCGGTGCTGAACGCGGGAACCCAAGCCGTTTGCCTCGTGGGCAAGACGCATGAGTTTCATGTCACCACGGCCCTCGGCGTCACGCTCGACGAAAACCGCCAGGCCATCGCGGACAGTTTCGCCCATATCGTAGCCAGGGGCCGCGAGGCGCTGTTTGATGCCGAGCACTTCTTCGACGGCTACAAGGCCAACCCGGCCTATGCGCTGTCCTGCCTGAATGCCGCCAAAGACGCCGGTGCCCGCTGGCTGGTGTTGTGTGATACCAACGGCGGCACTCTGCCCAGCGACATCCGCCGTATCGTGACCGAAGTGATCGCCTCTGGCATCCCCGGGAGCAGCCTGGGCATCCATTGCCACGACGACACCGGCAACGCGGTTGCCAACTCGTTGGCGGCGGTGGAGGCCGGCGTTCGGCAAATCCAGGGCACCCTGAACGGGCTGGGAGAGCGCTGCGGCAATGCCAATCTGACCACGTTGATCCCGACGTTGCTGCTGAAGGAGCCCTTCGCCAGCCGCTTTGAAACCGGCGTTACCATGACTGCGCTCAAGGGCCTGCTGCGCGACAGCCGGATGCTGGACGATATCCTGAACCGCGTGCCCTTGCGGCAGGCGCCCTATGTCGGCGCCTCGGCCTTCGCGCACAAGGCGGGGCTGCATGCGAGCGCCATTCTAAAAAACCCCAGCACTTACGAACACATAGACCCCGATCTTGTCGGCAACGCCCGCATCATCCCGATGTCGAATCAGGCCGGCCAGTCCAACCTGCGCGCGCGTCTGCAAGCGGCGGGGATCGAGGTTTCTCCCACCGATCCGCGCCTTGGCCGCATTCTGGACGTGGTGAAGGACCGCGAGGATCAGGGCTATGCCTATGACGGCGCGCAGGCCTCGTTCGAACTGCTGGCGCGGCGCGAGCTTGGGCTGCTGCCAACCTTTTTCGAGGTGCAACGCTACCGGGTGACGGTGGAGCGGCGGAAATCCTCCACCGGCGGCATGGTCACTTTGTCCGAGGCGGTGGTGGTGGTGCGAATCGGCGATCAGATCAGCATGTCGGTCAGCGATTCGGTGGATGAAACCGGCGCGGACCGGGGGCCGGTGAACGCGCTCTCCAAGGCGCTGGCGAAGGATCTCGGCCCGTATCAGGCGGTGATCGACGATTTGCATCTGGTGGACTTCAAGGTCAGAATCACTCAAGGCGGCACCGAGGCGGTCACCCGGGTCATCATCGACAGCGAGGATTCGGCGGGTCATCGCTGGAGCACGGTCGGCGTATCGGCCAACATCGTGGACGCCAGTTTCGAGGCGCTGCTGGACGCGATCACCTGGAAACTGGTGCGCGACGTGCCCACCGGGGCGCCATGACGGTTCAGGCCTGCGCGGCGCTGGTGGAGAAGGGCGATCCGGACCGCTTCCTTGCCACCATGGCCGCACCCCCCGCTGCGCGCGCGCGGCTGTTCCCGATCTACGCGTTCAATCTTGAGGTTGCCCGTGCGCCATGGGTCACTGAACAGCCGTTGATCGCGGAAATGCGCCTGCAGTTCTGGCGTGACGTGATCGAGGCCGAGGTTCCGCGCGCCCATGAAATCGCAGGCCCGCTGCATGCCGCCCTTCGTGAAACGGCGTTGGATACCAATGTCTTGCAGCGCGTGATTGATGCACGGACTTGGGACATTACCCGCGAACCACATGGCTCTGCGGCGGCGCTTGGCGCCTATATCGAGGATACTTCGGCCGGGCTGATGTGGGCGGCGGGTCAGGCCCTTGGCGCGCCGTCCAATGCCGAACCTGCCCTGCGCGCGCTTGGCTGGGCCTCTGGCCTTGCCAGCTATCTGCGCGCGGGTCCGGCGCGGAAATCCCGGAACCGCGCCCCGCATCCGGGTGATGCCCCACCCGCCCTCCCCGCCCTGGGTGAAACCCGGGTGG
>JANLQT010000317.1:0-7798 GCA_031368035.1 Rhodobacterales bacterium
CGCATTGCCGCCCGTCGTCGTCTCCGGCGAGCCGAACATCACGCCGATCTTCATGCGGATCTGGTTGATGAAGATCACCATGCAGTTGCTGCGCCCGATGCTGGCCGTCAACTTCCGCATCGCCTGGCTCATCAGACGCGCCTGCGAGCCCATCTGCATGTCGCCCATGTCGCCTTCGATTTCCGATTTCGGCACCAGCGCCGCCACCGAATCGATCACGATCAGGCTGACCGCACCCGAGCGGACCAGCGTGTCACAATCTCCAGCGCCTGCTCACCGGTGTCGGGCTGGCTGATCAGAAGTTCATCCAGATCGACGCCCAGTTTCTTGGCATATTGCGGGTCAAGCGCGTGTTCGGCATCGATAAAGGCGCAGACCCCGCCCTTCTTCTGCTCTTCGGCCACCACATGCAGCGTCAGCGTGGTCTTGCCCGAGGATTCCGGCCCGTAAATCTCGATGATCCGACCCTTGGGCAACCCACCGATCCCCAGCGCGATGTCCAGCCCCAGCGAACCGGTCGAGGTCGCCTCGACATCCATCACCGGATTGTCGCCCAGCTTCATGATCGAGCCCTTGCCGAACTGCCGCTCGATCTGCGCCAGCGCGCTTTCCAGCGCCTTCTTCTTGTCCATGTCCCGCTTCCCGTTCAGGTCGAAAAGTGACGCCGTGCTCATCGTCAAAGCCCCTTATTTCACAGCCGCCCAAGGGCAGCAACCGCGGTTGATGTTCCGGTTTTGTTTCCCGCTTATGGGGGCAAACCAAGAACATTTCAATCAAATTCTTCTGAACTTGAGCTTTGACTGCGGATGATTAAGGAATGGTTGACGCAAAAGCCAAAAAGCGAGGGAATTGGGGAATGCTCATCTTCTGGCGGCAAAGGCTGGTGATCCTGGCCAATCCCAAGACCGGGACTACGGCGCTGGAAGAGGCGCTAGCCCCACTTGCCGCCGTGGTGGTGCAGCGGCCGCCGCAACTGAAACACACGGGGGCGAACAAGTATCACAAGTTCCTCGCGCCCTATGTGGGCGACGGCAAGGAGCACACATTCCAGATTGTCAGCGTGATGCGCGAGCCGGTGGACTGGCTTGGGTCCTGGTATCGCTATCGTCAGCGCAGGGACGAGGCGTCAGAAAAGTCGACGCGTCACGTCAGCTTTGACGACTTTGTGCGGGCGTGGTGCCAGATGTCACCGCCGGATTTCGCCAAGGTCGGCAGTCAGGCGAATTTCCTCGCCCCCGAGGACGGGCGGCAATGCGACCGGATCTTTCGCTATGAGCGGTTGGGGCGGTTCATCGGGTTTCTGGAGCACACGCTGCAGACCAGGATCGTCCTGCCGCAGGTCAATGTCTCGCCCAAAGACGAAACCGTGCTTTCAGCCGAGGTGGCGGCTCTAATGCGGGACTTTGCCGCGCGCGAATTCGAGGTTTATGAGACCAAGGCCGAGTAGGGGTCGGGACAACATGCGCCGACATTCGCCAGTAGGACGGGCATTCATGCCCATCCTCGGGCCGCGCATCGCAGAGCGGCATGGTTCTACGAAAGCTGGGCCTGCACGGTTTCGGTCAATTGGCTCAACGAGAAGGGTTTGGGCAGGAAAACTGAATTGGGCGTCTTTCCTTGCGTTTCCGACTGCACATCCTCGGCATAGCCAGAGACAAAAACGACTTTCACATCCGGCCGCATCTTGCGCGCCTCGGCCACCCAGCTTGGCCCGTCAAGGCCCGGCATCACCACATCGGTGACGAAAAGATCAACTTGCAGGCTGGCGTCCTTCAACGTCTCCAGTGCGATCTCGGCGGTTTCGGCCTCCAGCACTGTATAGCCGCGCATGCGCAAGGCGCGGGCGGCAAAGGCGCGCACCGGAGCCTCGTCTTCCACCAGCAGCACCACGCCTTCGCCTTGCCGCATAGCCATGCGGTGCCGCGGCAAAGGCGGCATGACGACCACCTCTTCGGCCTCAGCGGCCTTCAGGATCGGGAACCAAAGCTGAAACTCGGTCCCCTGCCCCACCTCAGAGTCCACAAAGATATAGCCGCCTGATTGCTTGACGATGCCGTAGGCCATCGACAGGCCCAGCCCCGTGCCTTCGCCAGCCTTCTTGGTGGTGAAAAACGGCTCGAAAATCTTGCCGATCTTGTCGGGCGCAATGCCGTGGCCGGTATCACGCACCCGAATCACCGCCCAATCGCCAGGCGGCACTTCGGCACGGTCGCGGTGCATCACCTGCGACAGCGTCTGTGCCTCGGTCACCACCGAGATCGTCCCGTCGCGGCCCATCGCGTCGCGCGCGTTTAGCACCAGATTCATCACCACCTGTTCCAACTGCCGCTTGTCCGCCCGGATGGGACCCACGCCAGCACCCGGCATCAGATCCAGCCGGATCTTCTCACCCACCAGGCGCTTCAACAAGAAAGCCTGATCGGACAGAACCTCTTCCAGATCCAGCCGCTGCGGGGTCAACGTCTGCTTGCGCGAGAAGGCGAGCAACTGGTTGACCAGCGCTGCCGCGCGGTTGGCGTTCTGATGGATCTGCTCAAGATCGGCATAGTCGGGATGCTCGCGGTCATGGCGCAGCAGCAAAAGGTCACAATGGCCCGAAATCGCGGTCAAAAGGTTGTTGAAGTCATGCGCAACGCCGCCGGCCAGTTGGCCGATCGCCTGCATCTTCTGGCTTTGGGCGAACTGCGCCTCCATCTTCTTCAGCGCCGTCATGTCATGCAGCACCGCCATCGCGGCACCATGGCCATGATCGGCCAGGCGGCTGAGCGTCACCTGTACAAAAGTCTCACTGGGCGCCTCGCCAGCCTCCTCGCGCCGCAGCCGCACGGTTTCGGCGCCGCCGGGCAGCCGCTCTGCCACCACATCGGCCAGCCATTCCGACACCGGCCGCCCCAAACCTTCGAACAACTGGTGAAAAGCAACAGGCGCCTCGCCGGGCGGGCCGATCAAGGCGCGCGCAGCGGTGTTTGCTTCGATCAACATTCCGTCCGCAGCAAAGGTCAAAAGCCCGACCGGCAGATCATCGATATCCGGGCCGTCATTGGCGGCGATCTGTTCCGGCACCGGCAGCAGATAGATTTCCCGCCGCTCTCCTGTGCCTTCAATCTCGGCCAGCAGCGCCCGCACCGGGCCGTCATGCGACATCACCTGCACGATTTCACCCGAATGCAGCACGCTTTGCGTGAAAATCCGGTCCAGCCGCTTCGGCCTGCCACCCAGAAGGCGCCGCATCGCTTCGTTGGTGAACAGCACCACGCCGGTCTTGTTGGCGGTCAGCATCGGCAGGCTGACCGAATCGCCACTGCGGCCCGCGCCGCGATCCTGAAACTCTTCCAGCCGCCACAGGAACCGGGCGCCAACCCGGTTCACCGACAGCCGCGTATGCCCGCGCCGCGTGACCACATCCTCGCGTGCCGCACCAGACAGGGCGGCGCGGTTCTGCAGCCGGTAAAGCACCGCGCCCGGCGAGGCGAAATGCGGCGACAGCGTGCCCGCAAGCGTGCCGGTTTCAACCTTTTCGAACCGCGCGAGCGCGGAGGCATTGGTCCAGGTGATCTGGCCAAGGGCATCTGTCATGAAACAGGGGGCCGCATCCTCGCCCACAAGTTCCGCCAGACTGCGCGAGCGGCGGTCCTCCCGCATCCGCCCCAGCCGGTCGCGCAGCGCAAACCCCAGCGTAAGCAGCAGCAGGGTCAGCCCGCCCGCCAGCGCCATCACTTGCGCCGCGCGCGCCTGCAGCGTCAAGGCGAGCACAAAGCAGCAGGCCGCCGCAAAGACCAGCACCAGACTGCGCCCCCGCCCCAGGACCGGTGCGGGCCGCAACTCTTTCAGGGAATCTGTCATATCGGCCAAAACCGGCCCCCTTGCCGAATGCTACGTCCCCATTCACGCCTGCAAATGTTAACCCTAGCTTAATCGGCGTGAGAAAACACTTTAAGGTTGTGTAGGTCGCACGAGGGGCGGCGTCAACAAAGCCAGAAAAAATCCGTCCCCGCCCGACAGCGGCGTCCAGCGGCGCTGCAAGCCGCAGGTCCAGTCCGGATGACGGTCTAGAAAGCCCGCGATCTGCGCTTCGTTCTCTTCGATCAAGAGGGAACAGGTGGCATAGGCAAGCGTGCCTTGCGGCGCCACCATCGGCGCAACCGTGTCCAGAATTGCGGCCTGAGTGCTGCCCAGCGCGGCAAGGCGCTCGGGTGTCAGCGCCCATTTCCCCATCGGATCGCGCCGCCAGGACCCAGAGCCGGAACAGGGCACGTCGGTCAAGATCATGTCAAAGCGGGCAAGGCTTCCCGGTTTGGCGGTCAGCGAAACTTTGGCTCCGGCGCGGGCGGCGCGGGGGGGCAGATCCTTCAGTCGCTGCGGGGCGGCGTCATGGGCAAAAAGGTCGAGCGCGCTCAGGGCGGCCATGGCGAGGGTCTTGCCGCCGCCCCCGGCGCAGTAATCCAGCACGCGCGCGCCCGGGGTCAGCGGCAGCGCCAGGCACAGGTCCTGACTGGACAGGTCCTGCAACTCGACCAGTCCTTGCACGTAAGCGGCGCTGTCCTTGATCTTTCGCGCATTCCCCGTCACCTGCAGCGCCGTTCTGACAGCCGGAACCGGCTCACAGGCGATGCCCTCCGCTGCAAGACTGGCCTGCGCGGCGACACCTGTGCCCTTGCCCAGATTGGCCCGCAGGAACACCGGGGCACGCTGCTGCATCGCTTGCATCACCGGGGCAAAGTCCGGCCCCAGCGCGGACTGCAAGGCGGGGACCAGCCAGTCCGGTCCGTCCAGTGCCTCCGCCCCCTCGGGTATGCGGCCGGTCTCGCCCGGGCCGGGCGGCGCGGGGGCGTGACCGATCCCGTCGAACAGCGCCGCTTGCCCCTGCGAGCGGGCAAGGCCCAGGATCAGGCCGCGGCCCGTCTCGCCCCCCCCCAGGGCCGCGAACGAGCGGCGGCAGCGCAGGGCGTCAAAGACCAGATCGCGGATCGCATGGCGGTCGCCGGAACCGGCAAAGCGGTGGCCGCGCGCCCAGGTGGTCAGGGCGGCTTCCGCGGCGTGCCCCGCAAGGATCCAGTCCAGCACTTCTATCGCGGCGGAAAAGCGTGCGGCGGGGATCACCCTTTGATTTCCTGAAGCGTGTTGCCGCCATCCACGACCAAGAGGATGCCGTTCACATAGGACGCAGCCTCGCTGACAAGGAAGACCACACAGGCGGCGACCTCGGCGGCGGTGCCGGGGCGGTGCATCGGGGTGGCTTGGGCAGCGGCGCGTTCCTCGGGCGTCAAGGCTTCGGTGCCGATCCAGCCGGGACCGATGGAGTTGACCGTGACGCCGCGCGCTGCAACCTCCAGCGCCAGGGTGCGGGTCAGGCCCATCATCCCGGCCTTGGCGGCGGCATAGGGCGATGCACCCGGGACCGCGACCAGCGGCCCCGTCACCGAGGACATCATGATGATGCGCCCCCAGCCCCGGTCCAGCATGCCCGGCAGAACCGCCCGGGTGACGAGGACGGCAGAGGTCAGGCTGATGTCGATCTGCCGCCGCCATTCCTCCATTGTCATGTCCAGGAACGGCTTGGCGGCAACCGGATCGCTGACCGAGGTCATGCCGGCATTGTTGACGAGGATATCGACCGGGCCGGAAAGGTCGGCAAGCCGGTCCACCTGGGCAGGCTCGGTCAGATCGCCCTGAAAGGCGCGCACATTCGCCCCTTCGGCGGCAAGTTCGGCCGCGCGGGTGTAGATGCGGCCCGAGGTGGCGGCGATGACGATGGCATGGCCTTGGGCGGCGAGGGCACGGGCGGTGGCCATGCCGATGCCATTTGGCGCCCCTGCCCCGGTGATGAGTGCGGTTTTCATCGGGCCGGTTTACCCATGGAAGGGCGGGCGATCAAGCCCGGCGTCGAAGCCTCCGGCGGGAGGATTTGTCTTCAAGATGAATGGCAAGAGGTGTGCAACATGCGATGTTGCACGCGTGCAACCTCTGTCAATATATTGATTTACAACGCTTTTAAAAATTCTGTTAGGTTTTCGTTAACCAGGATGCCCCGGTCTTGCACAGCAGGGCGCTGCAAGCAACCCGTGGACAGCCGCATCCCGCGCACGGACGCTGCGCCCGGTTAGCCCACCGGCAGCAGCGCCGCCGCGATCCGCCGACCCTCGCCCAGCAGAACGTTGTAGGTGCGGGCGGCAGCGGGCGAGGTCATCACGTCAAGGCCGATCCCGGCGGCGTCGAACGCCTCGCGGAAGGCGCGGGGCGGGTGCGAGATTTCGGCCCCCATGCCAAGAAGCAACACGTCGATCCTGCCTTGCAAGGACAGCGGCGTCTCCCAATCGGTCAGCCCGCCCCAGGGGCCGGCGTCCCAGGGCGTCACCAGACAGGCCCCATGCAGGACATGGCCACCAACGCGAAAGAAGCCGGGGCCATAGCCTTCGAAGGCTTGTGCGGTGCCATAGGTGATTTCGGTCAGGCGCATGGGCGGCGGCCTTCTCTGGCAGGGCAGGATGGGGGATTGCCCCCATCCCACGGGATCAGGCGTCGATATTGGCGAATTCGTGATCGCCGCCCCGGGCCTTCTTCGGCTTGTCGCTGCGGTCCAGCCCCAGAAACAGCACCAGGTTCTTGGCCACATAGACCGAGGAATAGGTGCCAAGGATCACGCCCATGAAGATCGCGAAACTGAAGCCCCGGATCACATCGCCGCCCAACACCAGCATCGAGCCCACCGCGATCAGCGTGGTCAGCGAGGTCATCAACGTGCGCGACAAGGTTTCGTTCACCGAAAGGTTCATCACCTCTTTCAGCGGCATGGTCTTGTATTTGATCAGGTTTTCTCGAAGCCGGTCAAACACCACGACCGTATCGTTGATCGAATAGCCCAGAATGGTCAGCAAGGCTGCCACGATGGTCAAATCGAACTTGATCTGAAACAGCGCGAAGATGCCGATGGTGATGAACACGTCATGCAGCAGCGCCAGAACGCCGCCCAGTGCGAACTGCCATTCGAATCGCAGCCAGATATAGGCCATGATCCCCAGCGAGGTGATGGTGACCGCCAGGATTGACGACCAGACCAGCTCTCCCGACACTTTCGGGCCCACGGTTTCCACCGAAGCGAAGACGATCTGCGGATCCATCTTGGACAGCGCGGCTTTCACCGCCAGGACGGTTTCGGGCGTCACACCATCGGTGCCGTCGGGCGCGCCGATGCGGACGGAAGCAACGTGCCGGTTCGCGCCGAACGAGGGGTCAAACACCTCGTTCACCGAGACATCGCCGATGTTCAGGCTGTCCAGCGTGTGCCGGTACAGCCCGGTGTCGATCGCCACCGGGCTTTCGGTGCGGATCGTCGAGCCGCCCTGGAAGTCGATGCCGAAGTTCAGCCCGAAGGCGCCCCAACAGGCAAAGGCCGCGATCATCAGCGCAATGGATCCGCCAAAGGTGACCCATTGCCAGCGGAAGAAGTCGATCGTGGTGTGTTCGGGTGCGAGACGCAGACGCCATGCCATGATGTTTATCCTCAAACCGTCAGGGTCTTGGGCTTGCGCCAGTTGAACCAGATCTCGATCATCTGGCGCGTCACATACAGCGCGCAGAACACCGAGGTGATGATGCCGAGAAACAGCGCGATGGCAAAGCCGCGCACCGGTCCGGCACCGAAGTAATACAGCACCGCAGCCGTGATCAGCGTGGTCACGTTGGCGTCCACGATGGCCGACATGGCGCGGTCATAGCCAAGCTCGATCGCCCGCGCTGGAGTCTTGGCGTGGCGCAGTTCCTCGCGGATACGCTCGTACACCAGCACGTTGGCATCAAC
>JANLQT010000228.1:0-5726 GCA_031368035.1 Rhodobacterales bacterium
CCGAACCAATCCGACACGATAAAGACCGGCAGCAGCAGCCCCGCCGCCAGCAGCGGGCTCATCACCAGCGACAAGACCGGCACGCCAAGCGTTCCGACCGCCGCCCATCCGCCCTTGGAAATGCCGACGAGAATCGCCCCAAGAACGGCCACAACCCAGAATATCGGGCTCTCTGGATGCAGCATGGCGATCTCCTTCGCGCGGCCAACCTGAGTGGCCGGGCGGGTTTAGCGCAATCATCCGGCGCTTTCCATGCTGGAACGACATGCCGCAGTGCAGCGGACTGGACAGCGGGCCGCCAAAGGGACTAGTCCTTCGCCCGAACACTTTTACCCTCTCGTCTGCCTTAATGGAGAAGACCCATGGCACGTCCCAAAATCGCTCTTATCGGCGCCGGTCAGATCGGCGGCACGCTCGCCCATCTCGCCGCCATCAAGGAACTCGGCGACATCATCCTGTTCGACATCGCCGAGGGCACGCCGCAGGGCAAGGCGCTTGACATCGCGCAATCTGGCCCGGTCGAGGGCTTTGACGCCTCGCTGAAGGGCGCCAATTCCTATGCCGACATTGCCGGGGCCGATGTCTGCATCGTCACCGCCGGCGTGCCGCGCAAGCCGGGGATGAGCCGCGATGACCTTTTGGGCATCAACCTTAAAGTGATGAAATCCGTGGGTGAGGGCCTGAAAGCCCATGCCCCGAACGCTTTCGTCATCTGCATCACCAACCCGCTGGACGCGATGGTCTGGGCCCTGCGCGAGTTTTCCGGCCTGCCGCACGAAAAGGTCGTCGGCATGGCCGGCGTGCTGGATAGCGGCCGCTTCCGGCACTTCCTGTCGCTGGAGTTCGGCGTCTCGATGAAGGACGTGAACGCCTTCGTGCTCGGCGGCCACGGCGACACGATGGTGCCGCTGGCCCGCTATTCCACCGTCGGCGGCATCCCCCTGCCCGATCTGGTGGCGATGGGCTGGACCACGCAGGAAAAACTTGACGCCATCATCCAGCGCACCCGTGACGGCGGCGCGGAAATCGTCGGCCTGCTGAAAACCGGCTCGGCCTTCTACGCCCCGGCCGCCTCTGCCATCGAGATGGCCGAGGCTTACCTGAAGGACCAAAAGCGCGTCCTGCCGGTGGCGGCCTTTGTGAAAGGCGCCTATGGGCTGGATGGGCTTTATGTCGGCGTGCCGACGGTGATCGGCGCTGCGGGGGTGGAAAAGGTCATCGCCATCCACCTGAACGCGGACGAACAAGCGATGTTCATCAAATCGGTCGATGCCGTGAAGGGCCTCGTCGCCGCCTGCAAGGTGATCGACCCCGCGCTGGCCTGAGGCCCGGCGAACCGCTCCCCAAGGGCGCCCCCGACCGGGCGCCCTTTTGCTTGGCATCCTTTCCGCCTATATGACCCCAAAGCTCACGGAGATCGCATCATGGACTACGCCAAATCCGGCACCGCCAAGGCCCCCAAGAACGCGCCCCGTTTTGACGCGTCCAGCAAGCATGGCCACGGCGCGCCGACCTCCGAAAAGCCCGGCCTGAATGCCGACAAGGCCGCGTTCCTTGCGCGCATCAAGGCCGCCGCCGAGGCCAAGAAGAAGGGCTGACACGCCGCTCTCTTCATTGCGCCAACGATTTTCCTCCGAAAAATCAGGCACAATCCCCGGCCGGTCGCCTGATTTTTCGAAGAAAAATCGTTGGCGTCCGCAGCGCAACCCCGGCCAGAGACCGCTTGTCCACGGCCCGATGGCGCCGCCCGCTGCCGACCATCGCAGTCCCGGCGCATCACCCCCTGCACCATAGCAGCGACCGCGCGCTCCATTCATGCTAAGCTTCCGCCCAGCGCAGCCCAGGGGGAGCCAGTTACCATGCCCACGATCGACGTCTGGGTTTCCATCGGCAGCACCTACAGCTACCTGACCGTCATGCGCCTGCCCGACGTGGCACGCGCAACCGGCATCGCCTTCCGCTGGCGCCCGTTCAACGTCCGGCATGTGATGGTCACGCAGAACAACATTCCCTTCAAGGACAAGCCGGAAAAGACCGCCTACATGTGGCGCGACATCCAGCGCCGTGCCGACGGCTACGGCCTGACCCCCACCCTTCCCGCACCCTATCCGCTGCCCGGCCTTGTTCTGGCCAATCAGGTCGCCATCCTTGGCGCCGAGGAAGGCTGGGCCGAGGCTTACATCCGCGCCACCTACCGCCGTTGGTTCGAGCAGGGCCAGCCCGCCGGCGAGGACCCCAACCTGTCGGCATCCCTGACCGAGATCGGCCAGAACCCGGCCCGCGTTCTGGCCGAAGCGCAGTCGGCCCGCATCACCCTCGCCCTCGCCGATGCCACCGAAACGGCGATGAAACTGGGCATCTTCGGCTCCCCGACCTTTTCGGTGGGCGGTGAGTTGTTCTGGGGCGATGACCGGCTGGACGACGCGGTTCGCTGGGCGCGCCACGGCACGCTGGCCTGACCAAAGCCAAACTTGCATTTCATTCCGGTTGGGCTAGGCTTTTTCCGGCTCACAGCACGGCATGCCCGCACTTGAAAGCCCGGACTTGAGCACTCTGACTTGAGCACTCTGACTTGAGCACCCTGACGTGCCCGCCCTGAAACACCCGGCCCCGGGCCATTTTCCGCCCGCCCCGCCCTTCAGATCAAGGACCCGCGATGAACCTCGTTTCCGACCATGCCAACGCAGCGGCCCATGACCAGAACGTGGTGCTGAACTTCATTCAGACCTACCGGGCCGGTGTCCCGGCCGATCAGGTTGTGGCGGACCTGACCTTCGGCAACCCGCATGAGCAGCCGCTGCCCGATCTGGTCAGTGCGCTGCGCACCCATATCGAGCCTTTGTCCACCAACTGGTTCGCCTACAAGTTCAGCGAGGAGGAGCCGCGCCGTGTGATTGCGGCCGGGCTTTCTGCCGAACTGGGGCTGAATTTCGCCCCCGAAGATATCGCCATGACCCGGGGCGCCTATGGCGCCATCACGCTCGCCTTTTCCATTCTGCTGAACCCGGGCGATGAATGCATCATCCCGGTGCCCGGCTGGTTCCTTTACGAAACCAGCCTGTCGCTTTGCCACGCCGTCACCGTCAAGGTGCCGCTGCGCGATGCGGATTTCGATCTCGACATCAAAGCCATCGAGGCCGCGATCACCCCGCGCACCCGCATCGTCGTCGTCAACACGCCGCACAACCCGACCGGCGTGATCTACAGCCGCGACAGCCTGCAAGCCCTGGCCGACATGCTGACCCGCAAGTCCGCGCAATATGGCCGTCCGATCTTCATCCTGTCGGACGAGCCTTACCGCCGCATCCGGTTCGATGGCGCCGGCTTCACCAGCCCGGCCGAAGTCTATCCCTGGACCCTGATCGACTACAGTTTCGGCAAGGTGCTTCTGGCCCCGGGCTTGCGGCTGGGCTACCTCGCCATCGGGCCCGGTATGCCCGACGAGGCCCGTGCCGCCCTGCGCAAAGCCGCTGAACAGACCCAGGTCGCCTCTGGCTGCGCCTTCCCGGATTCCATCCTGCAATATGCGGTGAAAGACCTCGAATCCGTGTCGATCGATGTCCCCGCCTATCAGCGCAAGCGCGACCGCCTGTATGATGCGCTGACGCAATGGGGCTATGCGATGACCAAACCCGCCGGGGCGTTTTACCTGTGGGGCAAGGCGCCGGGCGGCGACGCGCTGGCCTTCACCACCGCCATGGCCGCCCGCGGCGTCTATGTAATGCCGGGCACCCTGTTCGAACGACCGGGCGATTTCCGCATCAGCCTGACCGGCTCGCAACAGATGATCGAGGCCAGCCTTGCCGCGTTCGAGGCTTTGGCGGACACGCCCGGCCCCTGACCCCGGCCAACATCCGCCGCGACCCGTAGGATGGGTGATTCACCCATCCTCACTGGCCCTCATCAATAGCCCTCACACGACCTTCCGCACCAGCCAGGCGTTCTTCCCCAACTTCCGCACCCGTTCAAACCCTGCCCGATCAAACATCCCGACTTCCGCGTTCCACAGCAATGAACCGGACACTTTTCGCTCGCCCGCCTCCTCCGGCATCGACTGCACCGCCCCGCCGCCCGCCAAAGCAATCAACCCCAGCGCGCCGTTCAACGCCGCCTCGGCCACGCCCCGCCCCCGCGCCGCCTTGTCCACGAAAAAACAGGTGATGCGCCAATCGGGCAAAACTTCACCCCCCAAAGCCTTGCGGTGCTTGATCCGCGGCAGTTCCGCAGGCGGGCCATACTGGCACCAGCCCACGCAAGTCTCGCCGTCAAACACCAGCGCCGCATGGGCACGGCCCGCCGCCACCAGCGCCTGCTTTTCGGCGCGGTTGCCGTCCGGGGACTTGCCCCAGCTTGGCCCCTTTTCGTGGAACCCCATGCACCAGCACCCGCCCCAGACGCCATTGTGCCGGGCGATCAGCGCGGCATAGGCCTCCCATGTCTGGGGCCCCAAAGCACGGATCACATGCGACATTCCCACCCCCCGCAGCGCCAGCCCCCAGTCAAATTTCTTCGAAGAAATTTGCAAGGATTTTCGAAAATCCTTGTGTGCAAAAGACCAAATCGTGGTTAACGAAAAATGAACATATTTTGAACAATCTAACACTTCCAATGCTTTACCATGTCTTGCACGCGTGCAAGACCCGAACTTGCACGCCCCCCGTTGACACTTCCCCCTGTCGGACCTCAACTCGCCCCATCCCTGATGAGGCCGCCATGTCCTTCCACACCGAGCTTGAATCCCGTCTGGTCCGCTACTGCGCCATCGACAGCCAAAGCGATGAACACTCCACCAGCAGCCCTTCGACGGCGATCCAGTTGAACCTCGCGCATCTCCTCCACGCCGAACTGACCGAGATCGGCGCGGCGGACGTGACCCTCACCGACTACGGCGCCATCCTCGCCACAATTCCCGGCACGGCGAACGCCCCCACCATCGGCTTTCTCGCCCATATGGACACCGCCCCGCAGTTCCACGCCGCCGGGGTGAAGCCCCGGGTGATCCGCGGCTACAACGGCGGCGCGATCACCTATCCCGACGATCCGAACCTGACCTTGACGCCCGAAGCCTCGCCCTATCTGGCCACCAAGGTCGGCCATGACATCGTCACCGCCTCGGGCCTGACGCTGCTGGGCGCCGACGACAAGGCCGGCGTGTCCATTGTGATGACCGCCGCCCGCCACCTCTTGACCCATCCCGAAATCCCGCACGGCCCGATCCGCATCGCCTTCACCCCCGACGAGGAAATCGGCCGCGGCGTCAACAAGCGCCTGCCCGCCGATTTGGGGGTCGAATGGGCCTACACCTTCGACGGCGGCGAAGTGGGCGAGATTGAATACGAGACCTTCTCCGCCGACGCCGCCACGGTCACTTTCACCGGCGTGTCGATCCATCCCGGCTATGCCAAGGGCAAGATGGTCAACGCCCTGACCCTCGCCAGCCGCTTCCTCGCCACCCTCCCCCCCGGTCAGACCCCCGAGGCGACCGACGGCCGCCAAGGCTTCCTGCACCCGTATGAGATGACCGGCACCTCCTCGAAAGCCGAGATCGGCTTCATCCTGCGCCATTTCGAACGCGACGGCCTCGCCGCCCAAGGCGCCCTGCTGAAGCGCCTCGCCGAGGCCGTGACCGCCACCGAACCCGAGGCGCAGGTCGAGGTCACCCTCCGCCCGCAATACCGCAACATGCGCTACTGGCTGGAACAGGACATGTCGCCGGTGGACCTTGC
>JANLQT010000344.1:0-3155 GCA_031368035.1 Rhodobacterales bacterium
GAGGTGGTGTTGACCCCGCCCGCCAGCATCATGTCGGCCCGGCCGGACCGAAGTTCCGACATCGCCAGATCGACCGAGATCACCGAGGACGAACAAGCTGCGTCGATGATGTAATTCGGGCCCATCAGATCCAGGCGGTTCGCGATCCGGCCGGTCATGATGTTTGGCACCAGACCGGGGATCGCCTCGGGGATCAGCTTCGGCATCGACTTGTCGAGCAGCTTGATCGCGAGGTCCAGCCGCTCGCCTTGCAGGTCGGGAAACAGCGTCGCCAGCAGGTTGCGGGTCTGGCTGTCCACCCAGGCCTGATGGATGCCATTGGTGTTGCCGCGATGGGCGTGAACGGCATGGCCAAGGATCACACCGGTGCCGGTATGGTCATGCTTGCCAGCCGGATAGCCGGAATCTAGCAGCGCGTCCGAGGCGACTTTCAGCGCCAGGAACTGATCGGGCTGGGCCGCCGCAATCGACATCGGCATGGTGCCGAAGGCTTTGGCGTCAAAGCGGCTCAGATCCCCCAGAAAGCCACCGCGGCGGGTGTATATCTTCAGCGGATCGTCGGAATCGGGATCGAAGATCGACCCGTCGCCCATCCAGCCATCCGGACTGTCGGTCACGCAGTCGCGCTTGTTCAGGATGTTTGACCAGAACACGCTGACATCGTCGGCACCGGGGTAAAGCCCCGCCATGCCGATGATCGCAATATCGCCGTCCTGCCTGTCAACCCGGTCTTTCACTGCGCGGCCTCCAGAAGTTCAACGGCTTGCATTTCGCCGCCCTGCCAGCCGCCGCCCAGACGGTTCAGTTGCTGCGAGGATTGGCCGCGAAACTGCTCCAGCAGATAGCAAAGCCGCCCGGACGCATCGAACACCGACAACTCGGTCACGATCTCGCTGTCATGGGGAGCCGAAAGCACGCGCGTCTGCGCAAGCAGGGGGCCGTTCGCCGGATCGCCGTCAAACCGTCGCACCGCCTTGACGCCCAAAGGCAAGGTCGAGGCATCCTGAACCGCGCGCGACCAGATCCAGACGCTCTGCAACATGCCGTCGATCAGCCCCGGGTCAAAGGTCCAGACCTGGCCTGTTCCATGCGGCACGAAATCGGCGGGAGATGTGGCATGGGCAGAGGTCCAGATGCCGTCCGGCGTAAGCGCGTGGATAGCGTCAAGCGTCTGGAAGCGCGGGCCATGGCTCAGCCATTGGCGATAGGCCCCGGCAATGCTGAGGCCCGGCCATACGGCAGTCAGATCCACCGAGGGTGCAGGCAGATCGCCTGCGGGCAACGTGCCACCCAGCCGCAATTTCACGCGGTAGCGCCGGCGCTTCATGTCGCTCGCCAGCCGCAGCGTCACACGGTAACAGCCGGGCTCGTCATCAGGTTCCAGTTCCAGATGCAGGTCGGCCGGACCCGCGTCCAGCGTCAGCCCCTTGAACATCTGCAGGTCTTCCAGCGCAATCACCGGCGTGTCGATGCCGAAGGCTTTCGGCACTTCCGAAAGGATCTGCATGACACCCGCAATCGGCATGACCGCAACGCCGTCTAAGCGGTGATGGTCGGCAAACGGCGCGCTGACGAGATCGAAGCGCCAGAGCAGCGCGCGCTTGCCCCTGAGAGCCGCCCCCTCGCTCGCCGCCATCACGGCCACAGCCACCTCGCGGGCCCCCTTCAGCAACACCAAATCGCGGGCAATCGGCACCTCGCCGGGGCGGGGGGCGATGTCGCAGACCGCAGCCTCCATCGCCTCGCCATCCGCAACCCAGCCCACGGATTCGACCTGCTCGATGGGTGCCCAGAACATCTCCTTGAAGAACAGATCGCGACCCGGTCCGGCCTCGACCATATGGATGCCCCGGCTTTCGAATTGGCGGCGCACGATGTCCGTCACCATGCCGGCACCGGTGGTCGTGGCACCCCACGGTCCCCAGTTGATCGCCTTGACCGTGACGCGGCCCTGCCAATGGCGGTACAATTCCCAGGCGAGGCGGTTCAGCGTCTCGTTTGCGGCGGCGTAGTCCGTCTGGCCACGGTTGCCATAGCGACCGGCAACCGAGGTGAAGAAGCAGACGCCCTTCAGGCTGTCCGGCCGCAGCGCCTGGGCGATCAGGAAAGCGCTGTCGACCTTGGTGTCAAAGACCCGGTTGAAGCTGCCTGGTGACTTGTTCTCAAGCAGCGTGTCATCGATCAGCCCGGCACCGTGCAAGAACAGATCGACGCGCCCGTAGTCCCGGTAGACCTCGGCCATCAGCCGCCCGACGGCCTGCGCATCGGCCACATCAGTAATCCGGTAATCGACCCTCGCCCCCAAGGCAGCCAAGTCCGCCAAATTCTGCCGCATGTCGCGGGCGGCAAAGATCTTTTCGACGCTCGCCTCGACCTCGGTCGGCTTGATCTTCTCTCCCTTGGCGCGGGCTGTTTCGAACAGGTGCTTCTTCAGTCCCTGGGCATCCAGCCCCCGCAACTCCGCGGGCTCGGGCGAGGGCACCGGCGAGCGGCCGACCAACACCAGACGCGCGCCCGAGGGGGCCAGCGTCCGCAGACATTCCGCCGTAATCCCGCGCGCGCCGCCGGTGGCCAGCACAACCCAACCGGCGTCGATCATCGGGCGAGGATCGCGCGGCGGCGACAGAGAGGCCGGTTCGGTCCGCAGGATCGTGCGCAGGCCGCCCGGATAGCCCGCTTCGCGCCGACCGCGCAAGAACGACAATTCCCGCACCAGCGCAGCGGCCTGCGCCTCGTCCGGCTGGGACGGGTCGAGATCGATGACCTTTGACGAACACTCCGGCCATTCCAGCGCCAGCGCTTTCACCACGCCTATAAGGCCCGCCGAAGCCGAAACCCCGCCCGAAAGGGCCCCTGTCGAACGTCCGAACAGACCGCCGGTTTCCATGGCCACCACGATGCGGCCCCCAGATTTCAGCCGTGGGGAAAGGCGCTGCAACATTTGGAAGAAGCGTTTGGTTCCGGCCGCCTGAATGGATTTGAATGCGGCAAGATCAAGCGAGAATGGATCGGGCAGCGCCGCGCGCGACGGAAGATACAGCAGCGACACAGGGCCATCCGGCAAGCTGGCAAGGAACGCCTCGCGCGCCGCTTCCTCGCCGGCCCAGACCCCTGACGGCATGACGACGGGCTTGGCACCCGCCCCGATCAATGCC
>JANLQT010000361.1:0-3533 GCA_031368035.1 Rhodobacterales bacterium
ATCGGCTTTTCCAGCAGCAGGTCGTAACCGGCTTCGACCACGGCCAGCGCATTCTCGGCGTGAAACACATGCGGGGTGGCGACATAGACCGCATCCATCGCGCCCTGCACGGCCAGGTCGGGATCGACGCGTTCAAATCCACCGCCGCGCAGATCGAGAAGGATCTGGGCGTCACGGTCGAGATCGTCGAATACCCCGCGCCCGACAAGGATTACATGACCAAGCTTCTGACCGAACTTGCGGCAGGCAACGGGCCGGACCTGTTCTCGGTGCCCGGCGCCTCTGCCGTGGCCGACTTGGTGGCGGCGGGCTATCTGGCGCCGGTCGGTGCCGAACTGGCGGCCTGGCCGGGTTATGCCGACTTTGTCGATGTCGCCAAGAAGCTGGCGGTCAGCCCGGATGGCGAGACCTATGTGATGCCGATGATGCTGGGCATCCAGCAGATCTATTTCCGCCGCGACGTGCTGGAAAAGGCCGGGATTTCCACCGATCAGCCCAAGACCTGGGCCGAACTGCTGGACCGGGCCAAGGAAATCAAGGCCAAGACCGGGGCTTATGGTCTGCTGTTTCCGGCGGGCACAAGTTGGGGTGGCGGCGCCTTTGATGAAGGCTTCCAGCACCTGATCATCGGGTCCAAGACGCCGCAACTGGTGACCGATGACGGCAAGCTTGACCTGAAGGGCGAAGGCGTCAAGGACGTGTTCCAGTTCTACAAGGACCTGATCGACAACGATCTGATGCCGGTTCAGCCGCTGCTGGGGCCAGAGCCTTGGGTCATTCCGAAGTATGAGATGTTCCCCAAGGGCGAGCTGGCCGCGACCACCTGCGGGTCCTGGTGCTACATTTTCGACTGGGGCCGCGAAAGCAAGAATCCGATCCCGGACGTGACCAAGGTCGTGGGCACCTGGGCTGATCCGGGCCAGGATGGCGGCGAATATGTGCTGGCCAACCTGTCCGGTCCCTGGATGGTGAACTCGAAAACCGCGAACCTTGACCTGGCCAAGAAGGCGCTGCTGCTGACCGGCGGGATCGAGTTGCAGATCGACGCCGCAGCGCGGATCGGCAATATCCCGTCGTCGAAGGCGGTGCTGAAGGACCCGCGCTTCCTGGCGCTGACCGAGCTGGTGCCGATCCAGATGGCGGCTGACCATGGCACCTATCTGAAGCAGGCCAATGGCATGTCGGCGGTTTCCGAAGGCGTGGCGCGGGCGACCGAAGCGCTGCTGCGCAAGGAAACCGATGCTGCCGGCGCGCAGAAGATTCTTGTGGACTTCGTAACCGAGACCCTGGGCGCCGACGCGATCAAGTAAGCGTCAGCGCACACCTGGAAGGACGCGGCGCACTCCCCGCCGCGTCCTTTTCACACCCCCTGCACCCAAGCGAGCCCATGGCCAAGAACGCCTTCCAGAAACGCCGCGAACGCCAGCTTTTGTTGCTGCTTCTGCCCGCGATTCTGCCGCTGCTGCTGCTGGTGATCTATCCGGCGCTGTATGCCGTTTACCTGTCGATGACCAACGAGGCGCTGACGGGCGCGGCCGCGCTGCACCCCAGATTCGTGGGCCTGAACACCTATTTCCGCCTGTTCGGCGATGGCCGGTTCTGGAACTCCCTGCTCGTCACCGCAATTTTCGTCGTCGGTTCCGCCATCATCGGCCAGTTCGTCCTGGGTTTCGCCGCCGCCCTTCTGCTGCACCGGCGCATCCGCGGCGTTCGGCATCGCGATCCTGCTGCCCAATGCCGCGCCGGAAGTCGTCGCCGGCTTCATGTGGATTTCCATGCTGGCGGGGGGCGATCACGCCACGCTGTCGAAGATCATGATCGCCCTTGGCCTGCCGTGGAGCGATTGGCTGCAAACCATGCCGCTGTTCATGACCACGATGGTCAACACCTGGTGCGGCATCGGCACGGCGATGATCCTGCTGACAGCGGGCCTGTCCGCCATTCCGAATGACGTCTACGAGGCCGCGCGGATGGACGGCGCAACCCCTCGGCAAAGCTTCATGCGCATCACCCTGCCGCTGATGGCGCCAACGATTTTCCTCTACATGCTGATCTCGACCGTTTCGACCATCGCGGTGTTTGGTCTGGTCTACACGCTGACGCGCGGCGGGCCGGGCAATGCGACCGAACTGATCGGCATCTACATCTACAACCAGTCGTTCACCGTGTTCCAGCTTGGCTTCGGCGCGGCGGGGGCGGTGGTGGCGCTGCTGATGTCGCTGATCCTTGGCATCGCTTATGTCCGGGCCCTGAAGGTGCAGGTATGAGCGCGCTTCCCTCTCACGGTGTCGGGCCGAAGCCGACGAATTACGGGGCCTATGCCATCCTGTCGGTGATGGCGCTATTCTGCCTGATCCCCTTCGTCTGGCTGTTCCTCGCCTGGGTCGACACCAACGCGCAACTGTTCCTGAAAATGCCGGATCAGTGGACGCTGGATAACTACGTCCGGGTCTTCCACAAAGAAGACGGGCTGCGCTGGTTCGTCAACTCGATGTTTACGGTCTGCACCTCGACCGCGCTGGTGATGGTGATTGCGGGACTGGGTGGGTATGCGCTGTCGCGGACCACGGCCTGATGGAAGCTGCCGTTCCTGTATTCGATCCTGCTGATCCGGGTGATCCCGTCCACCGCTCTGCTGGTGCCGCTGTATAAAATCCTGCTGAGTGTGAACAAGGCCGAAGCCGCCGTGCTGCGTCCGCTGACCGGCGAATACTTCCGCCCAATCATGCGCAGCATCGGCTTCATCGACGGTTATCTGGGGCTGATCATCGTCCTGACCACCGGGCAACTGCCGCTGGCTTTGTGGATCATGAAGGTGTTCTTTGACGGGTTGCCCAAGGATTACGAGGAAGCCGCGATGCTGGACGGCGCCAACCTGATCCAGCGCATCCGCCGGGTGCTGATCCCGATGGCGCTGCCGGGTCTGGCGGCTGCTGGGCTGTTCAGCTTCATGTCGGCCTGGGGCGATTTTCTGTTGCCGCTGATCCTGTTGTCCTCGGCAGAGCTGTCCACCCTGCCGCTGGGCCTGTTCCGCGCCTTCCTGCGGGTGAACGAGATCGACTACGGCCTGCTGGCCGCCATCGCCGTCGTCTACCTGATCCCCGCCGTCGTGGCCTTCGCCTTTGCGCGGCGGTTCCTGGTGCAAACCTTCTCAAGCGGGGTCAAAGGCTGATGTCCGTTCCCATGATCGAGTTGAAATCCGTCGGCAAGCAATTCGGCGCGGTCGAGGTGATCCGCGATATCTCGATCGCCATCGACGACGGCGAGTTTGCGGTGTTTGTCGGGCCGAGCGGCTGCGGCAAGTCCACGCTGTTGCGGATGATCGCGGGGCTGGAAAGCATCGATCAGGGCGATCTGATGCTGAACGGCGTCAGGATCAACGACGTGCAGCCCGACCAACGCGGCATCGCGATGGTGTTCCAGTCTTACGCCCTTTACCCCCACATGACGGTGGCGCAGAACATCGGCTTTTCGCTGGACCTGAAGAAAGTGCCAAGGCCGAGATTGCCCGGGAAGTCGGTCGCGTGGGCGAG
>JANLQT010000397.1:0-1933 GCA_031368035.1 Rhodobacterales bacterium
TCATGGCGCCAAGCCAGGTGTTCAGGCGGGCGGTCGGCACGCGGCGGTTCCAGACGGCATGGGCGTGCAGGATCGCCTCGCGCAGGCGGTCAAGGCCGCGGCCGGTCTTGCCGGACACCGTGACCAGCGGCGCGCCGCGCAGCTGGGGCAGCAGGCGCTCGAACATCTCTTTCAGCTCGGCGAGCTTTTCCTGCTTTTCGCCTTCAAGGTCCCATTTGTTCACCGCGACGACGACGGCGCGGCCTTCGGTCTCGGCAAAGTCGCAGATGCGCAGGTCTTGCGTTTCAAACGGAATCTCGACGTCCAGCAGCACCACGACTACTTCGGCAAAGCGCACCGCGCGCAACCCGTCGGCGACCGACAGCTTTTCCAGCTTTTCGACCACCTTGCCCTTTTTGCGCATCCCCGCCGTGTCGAATATCCGCGTCGGCGTGCCACCCCAATCGGTGCGGACCGAGATGCTGTCGCGGGTGATGCCCGGTTCCGGCCCGGTAAGAAGGCGGTCATAGCCGAGGATCTTGTTGATCAACGTCGATTTGCCCGCGTTCGGGCGGCCGATCACCGCGATCTGCAACGGATGCTTGTCGGACGGCATCCAGGACAGATCCTCGGCCGCGCCGTCCTCAAGATCAGGAACCTCGCCCTCGACGTCCACGTCAACAAGCGGCGCATTCTCGGCCTCGCGCTCGGCGAATTCATCGACGAAGGGGACGAGGATGTCGTAAAGATCGTCCATCCCCTCGCCATGTTCGGCGGACAGGCGGATCGGCTCGCCCAGACCAAGGCTCCAGCCTTCCAGCGCGCCGGCGTCGCCGGCCTTGCCCTCGGCCTTGTTCACGCCAAGGATCACCCGCTTGCCCTTTTTGCGCAGGATTTCGGCAAAGGTTTCGTCCGAGGGGGTCACGCCGACGCGGCCGTCAATCAAAAACAGGCTGATGTCGGCCATGTCGACGGCGCGTTCGGTCAGGCGGCGCATGCGGCCTTGCAGGCTGTCGTCGGTCACCTCTTCCAGCCCCGCAGTGTCGATCACGGTGAAGCGCAGGTCGAACAGCTTGGCATCGCCTTCGCGCAGATCGCGGGTCACGCCGGGCTGGTCATCGACCAAAGCCAGCTTGCGCCCGACAAGGCGGTTGAAAAGCGTGGACTTGCCCACGTTGGGGCGGCCCACGATGGCGAGGGTGAACGTCATGATCTACCTGCAATCAGAAGCAGTCCCCTTATACAGGGAAAGCGAAGCGGCCCCAATACATCGGGAATGCGTCAGCGGAAAGCCAGAAGTTTCCCCTCCGCCGAGACGACATATAGAACGCCGCCCGCAAGCGCCGGAGCCGAGGCCGCGCCGCCGGGGATTTCGGCACTGGCGGCCAGGCTGCCATCGCCAGCGTTGAACAGCCGCAAGAGGCCGTCTGACGAGGCGACGGCGATGCGCCCGCCGGCCAGAACCGGGCCGTAGCTGGCGTAGATCGCCTTGCGCTTTTTCTCTTTGGACGGGACGTAATAGGGCAACTCCACGGCCCAGATCACTGCGCCGGTGCTGGCGTTCAGCCGCACCAGACGGTTCTCGTCGCTGATGACAAAGACCGACCCGCCCACCACCAGCGGCGGGTTCAGCGCGCCCTCGCCCGCTTCCCAGACGGGCTCGCCGGTCGCCATCGACAGCTTGAGCGTCCGTCCCGATCCGGTGCCGGCATAGACATAGCCGTCCGTTATGACCGGATCGCCGGTGACATCGCCCAAGGGCGTGTAGGCGCGGCCGAGCCGCTCGCCGGTCAGGGGCGCGGTCCAGATCGCGTCCCCGGCCAGGGTCACGGCCATCAAGGTCTTGGAGGGCAGCGGGAACACCACGTTATGTCCATCCGTCGCCGGGGCGGCGCCACCCAGAATGCCGCCGATGCCGACCGTGCCAGGCACGACCCACAGCACCTTGCCATTG
>JANLQT010000406.1:0-7185 GCA_031368035.1 Rhodobacterales bacterium
CATGTCACCTTCTTCCTGAACGGTGGCCGCGAAGTGCCCTTCCCCGGCGAAGACCGCTTCATGCCGAAATCGCCGAAAGTGGCGACCTATGATCTGCAACCCGAAATGTCCTCGGTCGAGGTGACGGATCATTTCGTCGCCGCCATCGAGAAGGGCTATGACCTGATCGTCGTCAACTACGCCAACCCCGACATGGTCGGCCACACTGGCAGCCTTCCGGCGGCGATTCTGGCCTGCGAGGCGGTGGACCGTGGCCTTGGCCGGGTGCTGGCGGCGCTGGACAAGGCGGGCGGGGCGATGATCGTCACCGCCGATCACGGCAACTGCGATCTGATGGTGGACCCGGTGACGCTGCAACCCCACACCTCGCATACGATGAATCCGGTGCCGGTGATCCTTGTCGGCGGGCCGAAAGGCGTCACCCTGCGCGACGGCGGGCGCCTTGCCGATCTGGCCCCCACGCTGCTGCAACTGATGCAGATGGAGATCCCGCCCGAGATGACCGGGAAAAGCCTGATCATCCGCTGATGGCGCTGCGCTTCGCCCTTGCCCTGACACTTGCCCTGTCGCTGCCCTGCGCGGCATTCGCCGATGCGGCGGCCGATGCAGCCTCGGCTTCAGCGGCACTGGCCAAGGCCGTCACCGCCCTGAAAGGCGCCACCGACGCCAAGGACCGCATCGCCAGCCTGACCCAGACCATCAAGGCTTACGAGGCGGGCCTGGCCTCGCTTCGCGGCGCCCTTCGGAACGCCGAACTGCGGGCCGAGGCGTTGAAGCGCGATCTGGCCACCAAACGTGGTGAGATCGGCCAACTGGTCGGCGCCATGTCGGGCCTTGATGCCGAACCGGGGCCGCTGCTGCTGCTTCACCCCGGCGGGCCGCTGGGCACGGTGCGCTCGGGCATGGTGCTGGCTGATGTGACCCCTGCGCTTCTGGCCGAGGCGGACCGGCTGAAGGCCGAACTGACCGAGCTTGCCACCCTGCAAGCCTTGCAAACCAGCGCCGCCGACACCCTGCAAACCGGCATGGCCGAAGCGCAAACCGCCCGCACCGCGCTGTCCCAGGCCATTTCGGACCGCACCGACCTGCCCAAACGCCTTATCGACGATCCCGCCGCGCTGCAACATCTGTCAGACAGCGCCAAGACCCTGGATGCATTCGCCAGGGGCCTGAAATCCGACGAAGGCGCGCCCGTCGGCTTTGCCGCACAGCAGGGCCGCCTGTCGCTGCCGGTCTTGGGCCGCATCGTGCTGCGCCCCGGTGAGCCCGATGCCAAGGGCGTCAAGAAGCCCGGCCTGACCATCGCCACAAGGTCGCTGGCCATGGTCACCGCGCCCTGGGCCGCGACGGTGCGCTATGTCGGCCCACTGCTCGACTACGGAAATGTGATGATATTAGAGCCTGGTGACGGATATCTGATCGTTTTGGCCGGGCTTGATACCGTATATGTCGAAACCGGACAGGTGGTTGGGGCGAACGCGCCCCTGGGCCTGATGGGCGGATCGGCGGGAACTGACGCCGATCTGACTCAATCGCAAGGAACGGGTGCAGAGGCGTCGCAGACGCTGTATCTGGAGTTGAGACAGGGGGCGCGGCCAGTTGATCCTACCGGCTGGTTCGGCCCTATTCAGTAACGACGCGGCCAAGTGACAACAGCCAAGGACGAATGACGGATGAAGAAGATGGTTTTGGCCGCGGTTGGCGGCATTGTCGCGGGGGCGCTGCTGACGACGCAAGTGGCCGGGCCGCTGATCGCGCAGGAAGCCTCCAAGGACAAATCGGTCTATGAACAGCTTGACCTGTTCGGCGATGTGTTTGAACGCATCCGGGGCCAATATGTCGAAGCCCCCGACAGCCAGAAGCTGATCGAGGCGGCCATCGGCGGCATGCTGACCTCGCTGGACCCGCATTCCAGCTACATGAACGCCAAGGACTTTGCCGCGATGCAGGTCCAGACCAAGGGTGAATTCGGCGGGGTGGGCATCGAGGTCACCCAGCAGGACGGCTATATCAAGGTGGTCTCGCCGATCGACGGAACGCCAGCCGACAAGGCCGGCATCCAGACCGGCGACATGATTTCGCATGTGAACGGCCAGTCGGTGCTGGGGCTGAATCTGGATCAGGCGGTGGATCTGATGCGCGGCCCGGTCGGCAGCGAGATCGTCATCACGGTCGAACGTGAAGGCGTCAAGGACCCGTTCGATGTGTCCATCATCCGCGACACGATCAAGGTGGCCGCCGTCAAGGGCCGCACCGTGGGCGATACCGTGGTGCTGCGGATCACCTCCTTCACCGACCAGACCTATCCCGATCTGGAAAAGGAAATGAAAAAGCAGATCGAGGCCGTGGGCGGCATGGACAAGGTCAACGGCTTTGTCATTGACCTGCGAAACGACCCGGGCGGGCTGCTGACCCAAGCCATCAAGGTATCCGACGCCTTCCTGACCGAGGGCGAAATCGTCTCGACCCGTGGCCGCAACCCCGAAGACAACGAGCGTTACAACGCCACCGCCGGCGACGAGGCGATGGGCAAGCCGATGGTCGTCTTGATCAACGGCGGCTCGGCTTCGGCCTCGGAAATTGTGACCGGCGCCTTGCAGGATCACCGCCGGGCGATCGTCGTAGGCACCAAAAGCTTCGGCAAGGGCTCGGTCCAGACCATCATCCCGGTGCGGGGCGAAGGCGCGATGCGGCTGACCACGGCGCGGTATTACACACCCTCGGGCCGCTCGATCCAGGCGCTGGGCATCATGCCGGATATCGTCGTGGCCCAGCCGGTCGTCGATCCCAACGCCAAGCCGGCGGATGGTGCGGCGAAGTCGGCGGCGGACAAGACCATCAGCGAGGCCGATCTGCGCGGCGCGATTTCCAACGATTCCATGACGGATGACGAGAAAAAGCAGCTGGAAGAAGACCGCGCCCGCACCGAGGAAGCCGCCAAGCTGCGCGACGAGGATTACCAGCTCGCCTATGCTGTGGACATCCTGCGCGGCCTGTCCGCCGTTGCGCCCCAGCCGTAACCCGCAAGCGCGCCCAACGATTTTTCTCCGAAAAATCAGGGCGCGCCCCCACCCTTCCGGCGGAATTTTCGCAGAAAATTCGTAGCCGCCTTCCGCCCCGAGGACAGGATGACCGATCCCGAAGACCTGCCCTATCGCCCCTGCGTGGGCATCGTGCTGATCAATTCCGCCGGCCAGATCTTCGCCGGCCAGCGGCTGGATTCCAAAGCCGACGCCTGGCAGATGCCTCAGGGGGGCATCGATGACGGCGAAAAGCCCCGCGAAGCCGCGCTGCGCGAGTTGTGGGAAGAAACCGGCATCACCGGCGATCTGGTGGCCTTTGTGGACAAGACCCAAAGCTGGGTGACCTATGACCTGCCGCCCGAGCTTCTGGGCAAGGTCTGGGGCGGCAAATATCGCGGCCAGCGGCAGAAGTGGTTCCTTTACCGTTTCACCGGCACCGACGATCAGGTGAACATCGCCACCACGCATCCCGAGTTCGGCCATTGGCGCTGGATCGGCGCGGACGAGATGATCGCCGCCATCGTCCCCTTCAAACGCGCGGTTTACACGGAGGTCGTGGCCGCCTTCAGGCCACACCTCACCTGATAAGCCGCTCTGCCGCGATTACCCCCGCGCTCCCGATTTCATCTGCGCATGAAACTCGCGCAAAAGCGGCACCCGGCGCGGGCGAAAGCTGGCGCCGGTACGCGCAAGCGTGCCGATCCTGTCCAGATCAAAGCGCCGGAAATCCTGCCGCAGGCAGCACCAGGCCAGCAGCATCAGATTGCGGTCCATGAACACGATCGACAGCGGCCAGACGTTCCGCCGCGTCTCGGCCCCCGCCCGGTCGCTGTAAGTGATTGCCAACTCCGCCTCGTCCCAACTCGCCTCACGCAAGCTTGCCAGGTGCGGCGAGGCGGCAGGCCGCTTCTGGAACCGGTAGGTTTCCTGCACCGCATGCAGCGCCTGCCGCTGCACCCGCTCTGGCAGGGTGGCGACGATCTTCGCCTCCGCCGCCCGCGCTGCCGCCGCCAGCGCGGGATCGCCGGCGATGCGTACCTCGGCCAGCCCCAAGACCAGCGCCTCCACCTCCAGCCTTGTAAACATCTGCGGCGGCAAGGCGGGGTCCTCGGTCAGCGTATAGCCGAACCCCGGCGCCCCATCGATCAGCGCCCCCCCGGCCCGCAGCGCATCAATGTCGCGGTACAAAGTCCGCGCCGAAACCGCCGTCTCCTCCGCCAGCCGCGCCGCCGTCACCGGCTGCGGCAGGGTCCGCAGCGCGGTCAACAGGCGGAACAGACGGTCGGCGCGGGCCATTCATTCACCGGAGGATGCTGACAGGTTCTGACAGGAGGCCTCCAGCATAAAGGCATCACAGAATAGCTCAAGGAGACAATGATGCTGACCCTGATCCATGCCGCAAACACCCGCTCCACCCGCATCCTGATGCTGATCGACGAGATGAAAATCTGGGACCAGATAGAGATCAAAACGGTCGCCGTGATCCGCAACGACGGCACCGGCGGGCACGATCCGGCCAACCCGCACCCCGAAGGCAAGGTCCCCGCGCTGATCCATGACGGCACCGTCATCACCGAAAGCGCCGCGATCATGCTGTATCTGACCGCGCTTTTCCCCGACTCTGGCCTTGCCCCCAAGCCGGGCGAGCCGCGCCGGGGCGAATACCTCACCTGGCTGTTCTGGTATCAGGGCGTGATGGAGCCGGTGATGATGTGCGACGCCATGGGCATCGCGCACCCCGGCCTTACCCGCAATTTCCGTGGCCAGCCGGAAATCACCGCCCGCCTGCACGCCGCGCTGGAACACAGCCCCTGGCTGTGCGGCGACACCTATACCGCCGCCGACCTGATCTGCGCCTCGTCCTACGGGTTCTTGCCGCAGTATCTGCCCGAAGATGCGCTGATCAAGGACTGGGCCGCACGCTGCCTCGCTCGCCCCTCTCTGGCGCGCGCGAAAGCGTATGACGCGGCCCTGGCGGCCTGAAACCTCACGCCCACAAGGCTCAGGCCCACAAGGCTCAGGATTGCGCGGCCTTCACCGCCTGATCCAGCAGAGCCTTGATCACTTCGGGGTCGGTTTCGGCGTAAAGCCGGCCGATCTCGCCCTGACCCTTCAGCACCACCAGAGTGGACCGTTCCGGCACGTTCAGCGCCGTGGTCAGATCGCCGCCAGCCCAGGTGTCCCAATCGACCAGCAGAAAGGTCAGCGCCTTGTCATAGCCGGGATCTGCCGCCTTGAGTGCGTCCATGGCGCGGACCTGCGCTTGGCAGGTGCCGCACCAGGTGGAGGAAAAGTGCAGCACCACGGTCTTGCCAGCCGCCAGATCGGCTTTCAGCACATCGGGCTGATAGACCGCAGTTTCGGCCCAGGCGGCCAAGGGCGGCGTCAAGGATATCGCGGCAAGGCCGGCAGCCAGGCGCAGAATGTCGCGGCGGTTCATCGTCATCTCCTCAATAGCGAACGGAAAGGTCTTGCAGCCAGACCGGCAACACTGACAAGGCCCAGGCCTCGATCCGGTGATGCAGGCCAAACAGGATCATCAGGCCGACACCGGCCAGAACCGCGCCCATCAGCGGATTTGCCCATTCGGACAGGCCCCGCAGCGCGTCGCGGCGGCGCATGAGGGTGGCCCGCGCGCCGTAGGCCAGCGCCAGCATCACGGTCGCAACCCCGGCCGCAAAGGCGATCATCACCAGCCCGGACCACAGCGTCGCCCCGCCCGTCGCGGCCAGCGCAATCGCCCCGCCCAGGGTCGGGCCGACGCAAGGGCTCCATACCGCGCCCAGCAAGGCACCCGTCAGGAACTGCCCGCCAAGGCCCGACCGGTCCACCGCGTCGATGCCCCGGTCGGCTGTGGCGGCAAAGCCGGCCGTCGCACGGCTGAACTGCAAGCCGAACTGCGGCACCAGCAGCATCAGCCCGAAGCCCACCATCATCAGCGCCGCAATCTGCCCCAGACGGTCCGAGGATAGCCCGAAGGCCCCCGCCAAAAGCGCGACCGACAGCCCGAAGCCGACAAAACTGACCACCAGCCCCAACGCCAACGCCGCCGGTCCGAACCGATGTACCCCCAACGCCGAGGCGAGCACGATTGGCAGCACCGGCAGCACGCATGGATTGATCAGGGTCAAAAGCCCGGCCAGAAAGGCAAACAACAGCGTCATGGGAAACCTCGAACCGGAACGTCGGCTCAAAAGGTCCTTACGTCAAACAACACATGCGTGTTACGGCGCGCTGGAAATTCTTTTGCCGGTTGCCCGGCGCATCACGGGGGGCAGCTCGCCCCCCTGACGCATTGCCAAGGCTCAGGCGTTGACGCTGTCTTTCAGCGACTTCGCGATCGAGAATTTGACCTGCTTGTCGGCCGGCTTCTTCATCGTCTCACCGGTGGCCGGGTTGCGTACGTCCCGCTCGGGGCGCTCGCGGCAGGCGATCTTGCCCAGACCCGGCAGGGTCACGGCGCCGCCATTGGCAACCTCGCGCGCCACCACGGCAACCAGCGCATCCAGCGCAGTGCCGGCGGTCTTCTTGTCAGACCCCATCGCATCGGCCAGTGCGGCCAGAAGCTGAGTCTTGCTCATCGGTTTGTTGGACATGTTCATCCCCTCGTATCGCCCTTTTTCCGGGCTGTTGCTTTGACGCCCCTCCGGGCCGGTGCCCATCGCTACAGCATTTTTTGGGCCGTTAGCGCAAGCCATTTCTGGTAATGGACCCTGCGTTACAGGAAAGCCGTTTCCTCAAAACTGCGAAGTTTGCGGCTGTGGATGCTTTCCAAGGGTTGAACCCGCAGCTTTTCCATGGCGCGAACCCCGATCAGCAGATGGCGACTGACCTGCGTGCGGTAGAATTCCGTCGCCATGCCCGGCAGTTTCAACTCGCCATGCAAGGGCTTGTCGCTGACGCACAGCAGCGTCCCATAAGGCACCCGGAACCGGAACCCGTTGGCGGCAATCGTCGCCGATTCCATGTCCAGCGCAATGGCGCGAGACTGCGACAACCGCTGCACCGGCCCGCTTTGATCGCGCAGCTCCCAATTGCGGTTGTCGATGGTGGCCACCGTCCCCGTCCGCATGATCCGCTTCAACTCATACCCGCTCAGTTCCGTGACTTCCGCCACGGCGTCCTGCAAGGCGATCTGAATTTCCGCCAAAGCCGGGATCGG
>JANLQT010000410.1:0-7825 GCA_031368035.1 Rhodobacterales bacterium
GCGCTGTGTCCAGGAGTCGATGCCGACGGCCACAAGGATCACCATCCCCATGATCAGCCGCTGCCAGATCGGGTCGATCTGGTGCAGGTTGAAGCCGTTCGACAGGAACGCCAGAAAGAACGCCCCGGCGACGGATCGCCAGACCGCGCCTTGGCCGCCGGCAATCGAGGTGCCGCCGACGATCACCGCTGTCAGCACCGCAAAGACAAAGCTGAAATCGTCGGAGGGCTGGGCCGACAGCGAGCGTGACGAGTTCAGCACCCCTGCGATGGCCGCCGAGGTGGACAGCAGCGCGAAGGTGGTGATCTGCACGCGCGACACCGCGACCCCTGCGATGCGCGCGGCTTCTGGGTTGCCGCCGGTGGCAAAGACGTTGCGGCCAAAGCGGGTCTGGGTCAGCAGCACCGAGGCGATCAGCACCATGGCGAAGGACACCCAGGTCGAGGAAGTCAGGCCCAGGATGTTGGTGCGGGCCAGCAGCGGATAGGCGTCGCCCACGGGACGTAGGAGGGAGCGGTCCGAGATCAGATAGCCTGCGCCGAAGAACATGAAGGATGTCGCCAGCGTGGCGATGAACGAGTTGATGCGGAACCGAGCGACGATGATGCCGTTGAGCAGGCCCATCAGCGTTCCGGTCAGCACCGCCGCCAGCACAGCCAACGGGACGCTGCCGGTGGCATTCTCGACCGTCAGCGCGACGAGGGGTGTGGCCACGAACACCGCCGAGACGGACACATCGAAGTTCCCGGCAATCGTGGCGATGGTCATGAAACTGGCGGCGATCAGCACGGTCGATTGCTGATCGAGGATGTTGCGGAAATTGCGGAACGAGGCGAAGCCGTCGGTGGTCAGCGCCAGCAACACGAACAGCAGCACCGTCACCAGAACGATGCCGTAAGCCCGCGCGAAGAGGATCACTTTTGCCACGTCATACCCCGCTGAAGGCTGCTTGCATCACGGCCTGTTCCGTCAACTCCGGCCCGGCCAGACGCGCGGCGACCCTGCCCCGCGACAGCACCACGACGCGGTGACAAAGCCCCATGATTTCCTCGATTTCCGAGGAGATCAGCAGGATCGCCTCGCCCTGCGCGGCCAGGCGCGCGATCATTTCATAGATGGCGCGCTTGGCGCCGACATCGACGCCGCGCGTCGGTTCATCGGCGATCAGCAGACGCGGGCGGCCAATGGCGGCGCGGGCGAACAGGATCTTCTGCTGATTGCCGCCCGAGAGCTTGTCGACAGGATCGGACAGCGCGGCATATTTCACCGAAGTGTCGGCGAGGCTGGCCGCGACCGCTTGGCGTTCGGCCCGCTTGGCGAGGCCCGCCCAGCGCGCGAACCGCGCCAGATGCGGCAGCGAGGTATTTTCCAGAATGGGCCGCGACAGGAACAGGCCCTGATCGCGGCGGGATTCGGGGATCATCGCCATGCCAAGGTCGATCCGCTGGCGGATATCGGGGCGGGTCAGGGTTTGGCCGGCAAATTCCACGGTGCCCGCATCGACACCGGACGCGCCATAAATCGCATGGGCCACTTCGCTGCGCCCGGCGCCGACCAGACCGGCAAGACCCACGATCTCGCCGGGGCGCACGTCAAGGTCCACGTCCGAAAACTGATCCTTGATGGTCAGGCCGCGCACGCGCAGCAGGGGCGGTCGTTCCAGCGGAGCTGGCGGCAGGGGGGGGAACTGGTTTTGAAAGTCCTGCCCCGTGACGCCCGACACCAGCGTCTCGCGGGTTTCGGCGGCCACCAGGCTGGTGCGGATCAGGCGGCCATTGCGCAGGATGGTGACGGTGTCGGAGACCTCCATGATTTCCGACAGGAAATGCGAGACATAAATGACTGCCTTGCCCGCCGCCGCGAGGGCGCGGATCAGGGTCAGAAGCTGCTTGGCCTGATAGCTGGCCAGCCGCGCGGTGGGTTCGTCAAAGATGATCAGCCGGGCGTCGCGGCCAAGCGCGCGCAGGATTTCCACCTTCTGCCGCTCGGCCATGGGCAGGTGGCCGACGATGGCGCCGGGGTCCAGCCGCATGTCGAAGCGGTCCATCAGATCGGTGACAAAGCGCAGGGTCGCGGCCTTGTCGACCAGCCCGCGCCGTGTGACCTCGCGGCCCAAAGCAATGTTGTCCAGCACGCTGGCGCGCGGCATCAGCGACAATTCCTGCGCGATGCCGACGAGGCCAAGGCGCAAAGCCTCGGCCGGGTCGGGCACTGTCACCTCGTGCCCGTCCAGCCGGATCGTGCCGGAACTGGGGCGGTGCACGCCCAGGATCAGCTTGCCCAGCGTGGACTTGCCCGCGCCGTTTTCGCCCACAAGGGCGTGGACCTGACCCGCCTGAAAGGCGACGTCGATATCGGTCAGCGCCTGAACGCCGCCAAAGTGCTTGCTGACCCCCGAAAGGGTCAGCAGCGCCGGTTTTTCATCCGCCATGGCTGGCCGTCAGCCGTTCCATTGCGCGGTGAACTTGGCCACGTTGTCCTTGGTGATGAGCCCTTCGTCCGGGATCGAGGTCAGCGGGTCAAGCCCGCCCGACATCTTGCCGGCCAAAGCATCAACCATCGCCTGCATCGCAAGCCGGCCTTCATCACCCGGCGCGCCGAACACATCGCCGTACCAGCTGCCATCGGCCACGCCGGCAATCGCCGGGGCCGAGCCGCCAAGGCCGATCAGCTTCACCGAGCCAACCGCCATGCCGGCATCCTTCAACGCGATGGCCGCGCCCTGGATCGACTGGTCGGACCCGATCATCACCTGGAACGGCTTGTTCAGCGCCAGCACGGTCTGGGTTGCGGCAATGCCACCATCGGGGCCAAGATACTTGCCCTCGCCTTCGGCCACGACCGAGATATTGGCGTGATCCTTGACGGTGTCGTCAAAGCCCTGCCGCATCGCCACATCCAAGGGGATGCCCTTGATGCCGAAGATATAGACCACCCCGCAGGCGTCCACGCCGTCGCAGGCCTTGACCGTCAACTGGCCCAGCCGCACGCCCGAGCGGTAGGGCGCCGCCATGACCGAGGCCGCCATGCCCTTGACCTGCGGGTCCGAGGTGGTCAGGTCATCGCCGATCACCTGGTTCAGGCCGACCACCTGCATGCCGGCATCCAGCGCCGCCTGCACGTCGGGAATGGCCCCTGCCCCGGTCAGCGCGACAAAGATCACACCTTTGTACTTGCCGGACGAGATCGCATCCTGTGCCTGCGCCGTCTGTTTGGCCGGATCGAACTGCGCGTCAAATTCGGTGATCTTGATGCCGTTGGCGGCGGCGATCTTCTGCATTTCGGCCAGCGAGGCGGCAAGCCAGGTGTTGGCCGAACTGGCCGACAGATAGGCCACTTCGATATCCTCGGCCCGGGTCATGCCCGTCAGCGCGGCAAGGCCCGCAACCGACCCCAGCAGAACACCAAAGCGGCGGCTCCAAATCGTCTTTGTCATGCGCAGTCTCCCCGTTGTTTGCGGCAGCATGGCACAGGGCCAGCGCGCCCCGACACCGCAGAAGGTGAGGGTTCGCGCCGAGCAGGATAGGGAACTTGCAGGCTTGCCATCGCAAAGGATAGGAATTGCGCCTGCATATTGATTTTGTTTCAGGTTTTCTAAGCCTTTGCCCTGTCGGCCGGCTTTCTGCGACTCTTGCGTGTGCTCTGTTGAGCGGCAACCCCGGCCAAGGGGTTGCCCGCCCTTAAACCTCGAGCAGGCGCGCTTCCTGAGTGACCGTTGCCTGACACCTCGGGTCCGTTGCCGAAAACCCGGCGCTGATCTGATAGGCACCGGCGCCGATGCGCCATTTGCCCGCCGAAACATCGAACCAGGCAAAGGCGCGCGCGTCCAGTGGCACGGTGACCACGCGCGCCTCTCCCGGCGCCAGTGTCACTTTGGCAAAACCCTTCAGCTCTTTGACGGGGCGCGGCACGCTGGCCTTGGCGGGGCTGACATAGACCTGCACCACAGCGGTCGAGGGCCGATCCCCGGTGTTGGTCAGCGTCACCGCCGCGCCATCGGCGCCCACCGCAAGCCCCGACAGATCAAAGCTGCCAAAGCCAAGGCCATGGCCGAACGGGAACAAAGGCTCGATTCCCAGCCGGTCATAGTGGCGATAGCCGATGAACACGCCTTCTTCATACCGGACATGGCCGTTCAGGCCGGGATAGACTTGCCTGTCCTGGGAACGGGCCGGGTTGTCCTGCCAGCGTTTCGGCCAGGTCTGCGCCAGACGCCCCGTTGGCTCGGCGTCGCCGAACAGCACATCGGCAATGGCGTTGCCGGCCTCTTGACCGGGATACCAGGCCTGCAACACCGCTTTGGCATCCGGCAGCCATGGCAACTCGACCGGACCGCCGGTCTGCAACACCACGACGGTATTCGGATTGGCCTTCAGCACGGCGGCGACCAGATCATTCTGCCGCCCCGGCAGGGTGATGTTCGGCAGGTCCCAGCCTTCGGTGTCCCACTCGCCGGTTCGGCCCACGAGAACCACGGCGCGGTCCGCAGCGGCGGCAACCCGCGCTGCCTCGGCGATCTCGGCATCGCCCATGGGCCGGCCGATGCCCACACGCAACGCGGCAAATGCCAGATTTTCGGCCGGCTTGCTGGCAAATTCCACCGTGATCTGATGCGCGCGCCCTGCGTCCAGAACCGCCTCGCCCACCACTTCGTCACAGCCCTCTTCAAAGAACGTGTGGCCCTTTTTCCAGCCATCCCACGCGTTCGCCACCAATTTGCCATCGACAAACACCTTGGCATAGCCGGCGGCGGCGACGCCGATGCGGTGGCGCCCCGAAACCTCGGGCACGAAAACCCCGGTCAGCCGCGCCGAGAAATCCGCCCGGTCCACTGTGCCGCCGCCCAAGGGGGGAAACCAGAACGCCATCGCATCCGGCATGGCTTCGGTATGCACGGGCGCGCCGGTCAAGGCGCGGCCCTTGAAGAAGTCCACTGACAGCTCGCCCGCCCAAACCGGCTCGAACCGATGGTTGCTGCAACCGGGCGCATAGGTCACCGCCGCCCCCTTTTCGGCGATCCCGTCAAACGGGCTGACCGCGTAATGCGGGTTCAACTGCGCCGAGCCGCCGCCCATGATCTGCGCCGTTTTGGCATTCGGCCCGATCACCGCGATGGAGCCCGTCTTTTCCAAGGGCAAAAGCCCGTCGTTCTTGAGGAGAACCGCGCCTTCCGCCCCTGCCCTGCGGATCAGCGCGCGGTGTTCGGGCCGGTCATCCGCGTGCTCTTCATGCAAGCGCAGGTCGTGCAGCGCGCCAGTGCGCTGCATCAGGCGCAGCACGTTGCGTGCCCGCTTGCGCACCGTTGCCGCCGAAACCCGGCCAGCTTCCACCGCCGCGATCAGTTTCTCGCCCCGGTCTCGCGTCGGGCCCGGCATTTCCAGATCAAGACCCGCATTCACCGTCGGCTCGGTCGCGCGCGAGCCGAACCAGTCCGACATGACGGCCCCGTCATAGCCCCAATCGTCGCGAAGGACCTGGCTTAGCGTCCAGTGGTTTTCCGACGCATAGGTGCCGCCGATCTTGTTGTACGAGGACATGATGCCCCAGGTTCCGGCCCGCTTCACCGCCGCCTCGAATGGCACCAGATACACTTCGCGCAGGGTACGCTCGTCAATGTCGGACGACATTGTCGTGCGCTCGACCTCGCTTTCATTGCCGACGTAATGCTTGATAGTGGCGCTGATGCCCTGACCCTGTAATCCTTCGACAAATCCGACGGCCAGATCTGCCGTCAACACCGGATCTTCGGAATAACATTCGAAATTCCGCCCGTTGGTGACCGAGCGCTGGATGTTCACCGTGGGCGAAAGCGAGACATGCGCGCCTTTCGATTTGACCTCTTGGGCCAAAGCCGCGCCGATTTCCCGGGCCAGGCCCGGATTCCACGACGACCCGATCGCGATGCCCACCGGGAAGGCCGCCGACTTGACCCCGCCCACCAACGAGCCGCCGCCCCGCGCGCCGTTCGGCCCGTCCGTGACCCGCAGTTTGCCGATCCCCAGCCGCGAAATCGCCGGCAGTGACCAGAAATCCTCGCCCGACAGCAGGGAAACCTGTTCGGCCAGCGTCATCTGGTCCAGAAGCGAGTCTGGTTCGGCCATGGTGTCCTTCCGACCTGGGCCGTCGCAGGCAGGCCCATCGACGTCCCCCATACCCGGGCGGCGCTGCATGCCGCAACTGTCATGTGCAGGGTCCGGGCGCGCTTTGGGCACTGGATGAAGCCGGCGAATTTGCCGTGCGGGGCGCGGTGGCAAGGCACAGCGGCAGGCCGCCACGTTGGAAGCTGAGGCCGGACAGCAATCGCCCGGCGACCAGTGTGTCAGCGTGAAACAGAAGGCGGGGACCAGCTGCGCCAGCGCCACATGGGCCGCGATCTGCACGCCCAGCCCCGGATACAGCGTCGTCGCCAGTCCGCACAGCCCCAGGACATTGCGCAGCGGGCGCGTTCAGGCGATTTCGGCATCGCGGCCGAAGATATGGGTGTCGGGGTCGTGGCGCGCTTGGCTCCACCGCCGGGAGACGGGGTTGCGCATCACCATGCAGCTGGCGATCTGCTGGATGGCATCGTGCGTTCAGGCCGATTTGAAGGTGGACCCGCGGCCGGAGTCCTGCCAGCGGCTGTCGCAGGACGAACCATGGATCACGCCGTACCCCCGGAAGAACGGCCCGCAGGCGCAGCTGCCCCATCAAGGGATGCCGCCCCTGGCCCCGCCGGTCAGCTGGACAAACCACAGGACCGGGGCGCGGGTCGCCGGGCCGTCCTTGCGCTTCATCGGGCCCTTCCCTTTTGTCACGCGCAACTCGGACTGAACCCATCAGGCCGAGGCGGGCCTTGTTGCGATCGCGCGGCGGCTGTCAGCGCCGAGGTGGCTGTCATCGGGCTGGCCCATTGGGGGGATGTCGGCTGATGTCATTGCGGCAGCTTGCAGGTCCGGGACGGTGTCACGCGGTCTGCCCCCAGGTCAGGGTCATGGACGCGGCAAGGGTTTGCCCGGTGGCAAGCCGGACAAGGCCGGGCTGGCCGGGCAGGTTGTGGGCATCGACCGGATGCGAGACCGGCTCGAAGCAGAAGAAATCGGCAGCCGCCGAGGGTGAATAGACCAATGCGGTGCCAAGCCCGCTGGCAGTCAGCGTAACCGAGGCCGCGCCCGCGCCCTGCAAGATCCGCGCCTGACCGTTCCAGCCGGAAAAGCCCATGTTGATCCAAGTGTCTGGCAGAGGTGCTGCGCAGCGCCACGCGCCGCCCCGGTCCAGCACCACGGGGTGCTGGGTTGCCGGCAAGTGATCTGCCGTTTCGGGCCATTGACCTTCGGCCATGAACTGCAACCGGGTTTCCGGCCCGCGCGGAAACCAGGGGTGCAGGCCCAGGCCGAAGGGCAGCGCAATGTCGCCCCGGTTGGTCACGCTGAGCCGGATTTCCAGCGCCATGGGACCAAGATCATACACGGCCCTGGCGGCATAGCGGTAGGGCCCGATCTGTCCATCCGGCAAGGACAGGGTGGCGCTGTGCATGCTAAGGGCTTCCACCTTCCATGAGCGCTGAAAGCCATCGCCGTGGAGGGGATACGGCTCGCCGGGAAGGTTCGGGGTGAGTGCGTGACGGCGGCCTTCAAAGGCAAATCCACCGACGGAAATCCGGTTGGAAAATGGGACCAAAAGGTTGCAGGCCAGCGCGAAGGGCCCTTCGGCCTTTTGTCCCGGCCAGGCGCGCAGCACCGGCAGATCGCCGGCCCTAAGCCCGGCCAGCGCCCCGCCCATCTGCGGCACGATGCTGGCCCTGGCTGAACCCGCAGACAGCTCGATCATGCACCACCCGCCATCATTG
>JANLQT010000432.1:0-4386 GCA_031368035.1 Rhodobacterales bacterium
CATCGCTTCAATGACCGGAACGTCTGAAGGGTTGTTCAGTTCCCAAAATTCCCGCCCCCGCGCCTGAACCTCGACGCACAGCACCGGGCGGCCCTGTTCGATGAAGCGCAACTGCTCCAACCCCTCCAGCCGTTCCAGCGGCCCCATCGGCCAGCCCGGATAGGCCGCCAGCGCCGCCGGACGATAGGCATAGACGCCGACATGGTGAAACACCGGCGTCGGCTCGTCCTCGGCATAGGTCCGCCCGGTATAGGGGATCACCTCCTTGGAAAAATAGATCCCCCGCCCGCCCGCCCCGAACACCGCGGTCGTGCCGCCGACCCGCCCCGCGCGCCGGTCCGCGAGGAACCCGTTCAACGCCCGCCCGTCACAGCGCAGCACCGGCGTCGCAATATCCGCCCCCGCATCGCCCAGCAGCCCCGCCACCAGATCCTCGACAAACCACGCCGGCGTCAGTGGAGCATCGCCTTGCAGGTTCACCACCACGTCAAACCCCGGCAGCTTTTGCACCACTTCCGCACAGCGCTCCGTCCCGTTCTGGCAATCAGACGAGGTCATCACCACCTCTGCCCCGAACGCCTGCGCATGGGTGCTGATGCGGTCGTCATCCGTGGCAACCACCACCCTGTCCACGCCCTTGACCCCCATCGCCGCCTCCCAGGACCGGCGGATCAAGGTCTTGTCCCCATCCGGCCCGCGCAAAGACACCAAAGGCTTGCCCGGATACCGGCTCGAGTCATAACGCGCCGGAATGGCGATCAGAACGCTCATGGCCGAACACTCATGGCAACAAGGCCTCCAGCAGGGTCCGCGCGTCGTCAATAGAGCTGACCGCCAGACGAGAGATCGGATGGGTGTGAAAATCCTCATAGCCAAGCAGGTTGCTGTTGGCCCCCTTGCGCGCATCGTCAGTCCAGCCGCCGCCGGTCCAGCGTTTCTTCACCACGCCAATGGTGGGCGGCAAGCCGCGCGGCACATTCAGCGCCTTCAGCCAGATGTTCACAAGGCCGTCATGCCCCATCTCGACCCCCAGCGTCCGCCGCTTTTGCGGCGTGCGCCAGACCTCCAGATGCACCTTGCCGCTGGTGGCGGACTGCGGCTGCATCTGCTCCAGATTGGCGTGCAGAAAGCTTTGCACAAACACCTTCAAGGCCGCGCCATCGCTCACTTTTTCAACTCGACACCCGGCGCAAAGGCGATGAAGAACGGATTGTCCCATCCCGCCTTGCCATAGGCCAAGGGCGTGTGGTCATCAAACCGCACCACCTGTCCGCCCGCGCCGCGCAGCACCGCATCGCCAGCGGCGGTGTCCCATTCCATCGTGCGCCCCAGGCGCGGGTAAAGGTCCGCCTCGCCGGTGGCGACCAGACAGAACTTCAGGCTCGACCCCGCCGATTTCATGTCCTTCACCGCATATTTCCCGATGTAATCATCCGTCGCCGCATCCCGGTGGCTTTTGGAAGCCACCACCATCAGCGCGCCATTGTCGGGCTTGATAACCTTGATCGGCACCAAAGACCCGGACACGTCCTTGTCCAGCGCGCCCATCTCTTCAACCGAGGTGCCATCGGGCAGCGTGTAGAACAGCCGCCCCAAAGCCGGAGCGTAAACGATCCCCCGCAACGGCACGCCGTTCTCGACATAAGCGATGTTGACCGTGAAATCGCCGCGCCGCTGCACGAATTCCTTGGTCCCGTCCAACGGGTCCACGATCAGGAAGGTCGATGCGGTCAAGGCATGGCTGGCCGCCTGCTCCTCGGTGATCAGCACCACCCCCGGAAACGCCGCCGAAAGCCCCGCCGAGATCAGCGCATCCGCCGCTACATCGGCTTCCGTGACCGGGCTGGAATCGCCCTTGGCCTTCACTTCAAAATCCGGGCCGTTGTAAATCGCCATGATCCGGTCACCGGCTTGCAGCGCCAAACGGCGCATCACCGGCACAAGTTGTTCAAAATCCATCATCACTCCTTGCCGTAAGGGCCACATCCGCCCCGGCTTTGTTGTAAATGCTTCGCGGCGGCAATATCATGGCTGCGGTAAGGGAACAGCAAGAAATCCCTGTTCTGTTCAGGCCAGAATCCCCGGGCGTCCCGGCAGAAAGGCATCATGTTCCGCGCACCTGCCCAACAATCCTTCATGTCCGGCTTTGGCGGGATGCTGGTGCTGGTGTTTCACGCGGCGGTGCGCAACATCCGCAAGTCCAACCACAACGCGATCCTGGGGCTGGTGGTGAACATCCTGCAGTCGGTGATCCTGGTGGTGATCCTTTACACGATGTTCACCGTGCTGGGGATGCGCGGCTCGGCGGTGCGCGGCGATTTCATGGTTTACACCATGACCGGCATCTTCATGTACATGACCCATACCAAGACCCTGTCGGCGGTGGCCAAGTCCGACGGGCCGACCTCGTCCATGATGAAACACGGGCCGATGAACACCATCATCGCCATCGCGGCAGCGGCGCTGGCATCGCTGTATCAACAGATCCTGTCGATCGCGGTGATCCTGTTCTTCTATCACGTGATCTTTGCGCCCGTGACCATCGATCAGCCGGTGGGCGCGCTGATGATGCTGCTGCTCGCCTGGGCCTCGGGCATCGGGGTGGGGATGCTGTTCAAATCCGCCACACCCTGGGCGCCAGAGTTTTTCACGCTGCTGACCGTGATCTACACGCGGGCGAACATGATCGCTTCGGGCAAGATGTTCCTGGCCAATGCCATGCCCACGTCCAAGCTGGCGTGGTTCGACTGGAACCCCCTGTTCCACGTCATCGACCAGACGCGCGGCTTCGTGTTCCTGAACTACAACCCGCATTATTCCAACATCCCCTACCCGATCAAGGTGACGCTGGTGCTGATCCTTCTGGGCCTGATGCTGGAAAATTTCACCAAGCGCTATGCGTCCCTCAGCTGGAGCGCCGGGCGATAAGCCGCGCATGGTCGGCCAGATCGGCCGCGATGTAATCGCGTTCCTCTTCGTCCTTGACCTGCAGCAGCAGCATCGCGGCGTGATCGGCGGCCTTCCTGGCCTCGTCATCCTCGCCGGCCACCACCAGCGCCCGGGCCAGCCCCTCGTGGCTGCTGGCCGACAGAAACAGGCCCAACTGCCCGCCCCCCGCCAAAGCCATCGCCTGCCGCGCATGAAACACCGCCGGCTCCGCCCGGTTCAACTCGGCATAGACCCGGGCAATCTGCCACTCCCCGATCGCCCATTCCTTCGGCCCCCCCGCCACGCGCCAATGCGCGCGCGATCCATGCGCCAGATGGACCATCATCACATCCTCGTCCGCCGTGCGGTCCGACTGCGCCAGAAGCTCCCAGGTCTCGTTGAAAAAGCGCGAGGCGAAGTCGCGGGTGGTGGCAAGCTGCGTCGGCATGGCGATTCCCTGATCGTGGCTGGCGCGAAGGATGCCCAACCCTCCCGCCCGCCGCAACCGGGGGCTGCTCCATCGGCGCATTGCCGCGCCTTGGGCCGCGCCTTGCGCCAAAGCCGGGAGGGCCAGCCCTCCCGGACCCTCCCGGGATATTTGCGGCTTCGGTGAAGGGCCAGTTCAGGCCGAGGTGACCACACGCAGCGTCAGATTGATCCGCCCGCCGTCCGTCAGCAGCGCCGAAGACCCACCCCGCAACCGGTCCACCCCATGATGGGCCAGCCGCGCCGCGCCCCCAATCACCACCACATCGCCGGAGTGCAGCCACCGGCTTTCCGTCCCGCCCGCGCGGTCCACCCCGCCCATCCGGAACAAAGCCTCTGCCCCCAGGCTGATCGACACCACCGGAAAGCTGAAATCCCCCTCGTCCCGGTCCTGATGCAGCCCCATCCGCGCCCCCGGCGCGTAATGGTTGATCAAACAGCAATCCGGCGCACGGCTTAGCCCCGTCACCCCGCGCCACACCGCCAGCACGCTGCCCGGAATCGCCGGCCAAACCGCCCCCGACTGATGCCGCGCCGCATAGCGATACCCCGCCCGGTCCGACACCCACCCCAGCCGCCCCGCCGCGCTCATCCGCACCGACATCAGCTTGCCGCCCGGCGTCTCCATCGCCGCCAGCGGCGCCTCCACAAGCCCAGGCCGCAAATCCGCCAGCATCGCCGCCTGAGCGTCCTCCGAAAGCCAGCCGCGATGGATCACAAACCCCCGGACCTGTTCCACCCTCAATCCCTCTTCCGCGCATTTACCGCATTTTTCGCCGTCCAGAGCCCATTGCAGGGGGCGGAAAACCCCTTATATACGCCCGGAAGCCAAAAGGGCATCTGCCCGGATGGACCTTCATGGGATCGGGGTCGGATGCCTGACGGGGTCCACCCTACAACATCGCCGAATAAACTAGAGGTAAGCAGAACATGGCCAAAATCATCGGGATTGACCTCGGGACCACCAACTCC
>JANLQT010000441.1:0-2223 GCA_031368035.1 Rhodobacterales bacterium
GTCAGAAACTCCACCCCCAGCCCCGCCATCTTGCGCCGCGCCGCCGCATCCGCCGCCGTCCGGGCGATTTCCTTGCCCACAAAGGCCTCGGGCGTCACATGGATCACCTTCAGCCCCCGCTCGGCCATCGCCCAGGACGTCCCCACCCCGCGCCAGTTCGACCCCTCGTCATAAATCACCACCGTGTCGCCAAGCCGCGCCTCGCGCCGCATCACCGCTTCCGGTGACCAGACATGGCCCAACTCGATCCCCGGCAGCCTGTCCCACTCCGGCCGCCAGCGCTGAAATCCCGCCTCGTCGGGCAGCGACCCGGAAGCGAGCACCACCACATCCGCCGGGTGCGCCGCGATCTCGTCTGCATCGAGGAACGTGTTCAGCCGAAGCCCCACACCCAGCTTTTCGAACTGCCGTTCGTACCAGTCCATCAGATCCAGAATCTGCGCCCGCCGGGGCTGCATCCCCGCCAGCCGGAACTGCCCGCCAATCACTGGCAAGGCCTCGACGACCTCGACCCGGTGTCCCCGCTCCGCCGCCGCCCGCGCCGCCTCCAGCCCCGCGGGGCCGGCCCCCACCACCAATACCGAACGCGGGTTCGGCGAGGGCGTGAACCGGTCGCCGCCCCATTCAAACTCCCGCCCCGCGCTCGGATTGATCAGGCAGGAAATCCAGTAATCCCGGCTCCGCCGCCCCCAGCACATGTGGTTGCACGATATGCAGCCCCGGATATCCTCCTCCCGCCCCTCGCTGGTCTTGCGCGCCAGATGCGGGTCGGCGATCTGCCCCCGCACGATCGACACCATATCCGCCTCGCCGCTGGCGATGATCGCCTCGGCATTGTCCGGGGTCCGCACCCCGGCCTCGGACGTGATCTTGGCGTGGCGCACCGCCGCCTTCAGCCGCGCCGTCATTGGCGTCGTCAGCTTTTCGGCATGGGTGAAGGGCGGGATGATGCCTTCGAAATCCTGATAGCTGCCAAAGCCGCAGGTCACGTAATCCACATGCCCCGTGGCGTCATGCAGCGCCACCAGCTCCACCAGGTGATCATCCGGCATCACCACCGGAAAGGCCGGCGCATAGCTGACCGCCAAACCCACGATGAAATCCTCGCCGCAACTCTGCCGGATACGCTCGATCAACACCCGCGAAAACCGCGTGCGGTTCTCCAAGGGTCCACCCCAGCGATCGGTCCGCTTGTTCGACCACGGCGACCAGAACTGGTCCAGCAGCGAGTTATAGGCCGCCCAGACCTCTACCCCCTGAAACCCGCTTTCCTTGGACCGCAGGGCCGCCGCCGCATGGGCGTCCAGCAATTCCTCGATCTCGCTGTCGGTCATCGCGTGCGAGCCGTCCGAATCGTGATACGACGGCAGGCCCGACGGCGACCAGTGCGGCGCGAAACTCAAATCGGAATCGCCATGCCCGCCGATGTGATACTGCTGCTGCACGATCACGCAGCCCTCGGCCTTCACCGCCTCGGTCACCTTGCGGAACCCCGCGATCACCGCGTCATCCGAATGCAGGTAGTTGCCCCGCGTCAAAACGCCAGTCCGGTGCACCGGCACCGGCTCGGTCACGATCATCCCGGCGCCGCCCTTGGCCCGCTCCAGCCAATACCCCGCAGCGCGCGGCCCGGGCAGCCCCATATCCGACATGTTGGCGGTATGCGCGCCGAACACGATGCGGTTCTTCAGCCGATGCCCACGCAGGTCGATGGGGGACAGCAGATGGCGATGCTGGGTCATGGGCAGGCTCCAAGGCTCGCCCAAGACTAGGGCTCAGCCTCAAGGCCTGCTGTCACATGTACCGACATTCCATGTCGGATTTCACTCGGCGGCGAGCCCAAGCTCCGGGTCCCAGCCCGAGATCGCCTTGCTTTCCAGGAATTCCTCGATCCCCCAGACCCCGCCTTCCCGCGCCCGGCCCGAGGCTTTCATGCCGCCGAAGAACGACCCCGCCGCCCGGGACCGGCCGTTCATCTGCACCATTCCCGATTTCAAGGCCAAAGCCAGCCGGTTCCGCCGCGCGCCGTCCTGGGTCTGGACATAGTTGGTCAGCCCGTACGGCGTGTCATTGGCGATCCGGACCGCGTCCTCTTCGCTGTCGAAGGGGATCATGCACAGCACCGGCCCGAAGATCTCTTCCTTCTCGATCGTCATCCCCGGCACCACATCGGCGAACACCGTCGGCTTCACATAAAACCCCCGGTTCTTGTCTTCCGGCAGC
>JANLQT010000467.1:0-2930 GCA_031368035.1 Rhodobacterales bacterium
GCCAGAAAGATCGTGTTGCCCAGCCGCTGGCCAATGGCTGCGGCAATATCCTCGCCGTTGGTCAAGGACGTGCCCAGATTGCCGGTCAACAGCCCGCCCAGCCAATGCAGATAGCGGGTGACCATGGGCTGATCGAGCCCCATCTCGGCCCGCAGATTCGCCAGCGATTCCGGCGTGGCCGACTGGCCCAGCATCGCTTGCGCCGCATCTCCCGGCAGCAACGCGATGCCGAAAAAGATCAGCAGCGACACCGCCAGCAAGAGAACGAGGCCCAGCGCAATCCGCTGGGCCACGAGTTTCAGGGCGGCATTCACCGCATCAGGCCATGAGCCAGCACTTCTGCAGCGCCTTGCCGTTCATCAGTTCTTGGTTGGAATCCGTGCTCCAGCCGCCCAGATTGTCCGAGATCGCCTCGACCCAGTCGTTGAACATCGGCAGGATCACGCCGCCCTCATCGCGCACCAGAGTGCCCATTTCCGAATACATCGCCTTGCGCTTGGGCTGATCCAACTCGCCCCGCGCCGCCAGCAAAAGCTCGTCGAAATGCGCGTTCTTGAAGCGGGTGTCGTTCCAGTCGGCGGTCGAGATATAGGCGGTGGAATACATCTGGTCCTGCACCGGACGCCCGCCCCAATAGCTGGCGCAGAACGGCTTCACGTTCCAGACATCGCTCCAATAGCCATCGTCCGGCACCCGCTTGATCTTCAACGGAATGCCCGCCGCATTGGCCGACTGCTGGAACAATTGCGCGGCTTCCACCGCGCCCGGGAACGCGCCCGGGGCGACCAGAAGTTCGATGTCGGACCCGTCATGGCCAGATTTCTTGTAATATTCCGCGGCCTTGGCGGCATCGAAGGTGCGTGCGGGGATGGCTTCGTCGAACAAGGGATAGGCCGCGTTGATCGGGAAATCGTTGCCGACCGAGCCAAGGCCGCCCAGGATCTTCTCGACCATCTCGTCGCGGTTGATCGCGGTTTTCAGCGCCATGCGCAGGTCGTTGTTGTCAAACGGCGGCGTGTCGCAATGCATGATGAAGACGTAATGCCCGCGGCCCGCGGTCGATTTGATCGACACGCCCGGCACGTTCTTCAACAGGCCGGCGATCTTGGGGTCCACCCGGTCGATCATGTGAACCTGACCCGATTGCAGCGCAGCGGTCCGGGCGGTGTTGTCGTTGATGACAAGGATTTCCACAGAATCGGCAAAGCCGCGCGTCGCATCCCAGTAATCGGCATTGCGCTCGAACACCGCGCGCACGCCGGGCTGGAAGTCCTTGATCTTGTAGGCGCCGGTGCCGATGCCGGCCGAGGGGTTGTCCATGCCGCCACCGGGCTGGATCACCAGGTGATAATCGGCCATCAGATAGGGCAGGTCGGCGTTGGGGCCAGCCAGCGTCAGCACGACATTGTCGCCGTCAACCTTCATCGACGCGATGCCCTTGACCACGCCCAGTGCGCCCGACTTCGAGTTTTCGTCGGTATGCCGCTTCAGCGTCGCCACCACATCGTCCGGCGTCAGATCCGCGCCGTTGTGGAACTTCACGCCCTTGCGGATCTTGAACGACCATTCCGAGGCATCGGCGTTCGCGGACACTTCCTCGGCCAGACGATAGGAAATCTCATTGGTGCCGCTGACCTCGACCAGGGTGTCGCCCCAGGTCGAGTTGATCAGGAACGGCACCGGCGAGGCCGCCAGCGCCGGGTCCAGCGTGTCGGTGCTGTCACCCGCCCTGAACGCCCGCCCGCAGCACGCCGCCGCGCACCGGCGCATCCTGCGCGCGCGCCAGCACCGGCATCATCGATCCGGCCACCGCTGCCGAAAGGCCCAGTGCCGAGGCATGGCCCATGAAAGCGCGCCGGTTCATCCGTCCGGTCGCTGCCGTTTCCTTCAAATCCTTGGACATCCTGGTCTCCCTGTTCGGCCTGCGGCCATTATTCTTGATTCTCGAGTCAATAAAACGCGATTCTTCGCGCGGACCAAGTGGTTTTTTCCGCTTGATCCCCGGATGTCAGACAAACCTTCTCGGAACCGCGTCATCGAAGTCACGCTGGAACACGACCACATCCCCCTCCCAGGCGGTCAGCCGCGCCGTCATGCGCAACTGGTCCTTGGTCCCGGTCATTTCCGCTTCGACGCGCGTGCGCACCTGCCAATCGCCCCGCGACAGGCGTTGCTCCCAGACATGCCGCGCCCGCGCCTTGCCGGGGTCATCGGGGTGGGTCTCCCACCGCTCCGACAGGGTCTCGCCGGTGCACAGCCCGTGGTCCAGGTTTTCGGCGTCGCCCAGATCATCCTCGACCACCAGCGCGACAAGGCCGGTGATCAGATCACGCTCGATGAAGCGCCGAGTCTTGGCCGGCCGCAGCACGCGGTGGTTCCAGATCTTGGCATGTTGCGCCGGCGGCGGCTCCCACCCCGGCGCGGTGCCGTCATGCACCGGCAGATCCAGACTTCCGCCCGTCACCGTCAGCGACCCTGCCTCGGGCGAGGGCCAGACAAAGGGCCAATAGGCATTGGACAAGGCCAGCCGCAGATGATGCCCCGGCGCCAGCCGATAGGCCATCTGGTCGATATCGAACGCGCAGTCGTAAACCTTTCCCGGCACCAAAGCGCTCGGCTCGGCCATGCTGTCGCGGTGGCACAGGTTCAGCATCCCATGCGCGATCCGCACCGAGGCGCCATCCGGCCCCACATCGCACAGCCGCGCCACCACGAAGCCGAGGGGCTTGTCCGAGCTTAACCGCAAGGACAGCCGCGCCGCACCCAGAAGGTCCAACGCCTGCTTCAACACCGGGCCGTCAAAGCAGACCGACAGCGCATCATCCCCCGCCTGATCCCCTGGCATCTCGGCATTCAGCCCCATCGGAAAGAACTCACCGGTATGCATCCCCAGATGCTGGGGCGAGGCCACAACCCGGGAAAATCCTTCT